>DASPIV010000438.1:0-10615 GCA_035628955.1 Bordetella sp. | reverse complement strand
GTCCACTGCCATGTCCAGAT
This sequence comes from Bordetella sp., assembly GCA_035628955.1. Classification (GTDB taxonomy): domain Bacteria; phylum Pseudomonadota; class Gammaproteobacteria; order Burkholderiales; family Burkholderiaceae_B; genus Bordetella_A. The sequence continues at coordinate 10,595 of DASPIV010000438.1, read as the reverse complement.
TCTCGTTTGTCCTGCGCCTGATGGCTATTGTCACGGCCGCCCATGTCTATGTCGGTCTGCGCCTGATTCCCGATCTGGCCTGGTCCGGCAACCAGCAATGGGCCGCCGTGGCGGTCCTGGTGCTTTCTTGCGTTCTGATGCCCGTGTCGCTGGTGATCCGCCCTTTTGCCGCACGCCCCTGGGCGGACTGGGTGGCCGGCATCGGGCTGGTAGCCATGGGCCTGTTCTCGTCCGTCTTCGTGCTGACCCTGCTGCGCGATGTGGTGCTGGCGGCCGTACTGACGATAGGCACACTGGCCTCTGCTACGCTACCCCTGCCCGCGCTCAAGGCCGACAGCGCGCTGGCGGTGCTGGTGCTTGCCTTGGCCGCCACGCTGCTAGGCGCTTTCAACGCCAGGCGCCTGGCGCGCGTGGTGCGCGTCGACGTACCCATCGCCGGCCTGCCCGCCGCGCTGCACGGGTTCACCATCGCCCAGATCAGCGATATCCATGTGGGCCCCACCATCAAGCGGGGGTATGTCGAGCATATTGTCCAGGCCGTCAATGCGCTGCGGCCCGACCTGATCGCCATCACCGGAGACGTGGTCGACGGCCCCGTCGCGCAATTGGCGCCGCACACCCAGCCACTGGGCCGGCTGGCCGCGCGCCACGGCGCGTATGTGGTAACGGGCAACCACGAATACTATTCCGGCGCCGACCGCTGGGTGGCCGAATTCCGCCGCTTAGGCCTGCGTGTATTGATGAACGAACACGTGGTGCTGCGCCACGACGACACGCCGCTGGTGGTGGCCGGCGTCAACGACTACAGTGCCGGCGCGTTCGATCCGGCGCAAGCCAGCAACCCCGCCGCGGCCATGGCAGGCGCGCCGGCCGGCGCCATCAGCCTGCTGCTGGCGCACCAGCCTCGCAGCGCCGCGGCGGCGGCCCCGGCAGGCTACCGCCTGCAACTATCGGGGCATACCCATGGCGGCCAATTCCTGCCCTGGAACTTCTTCGTGCGCTTCCAGCAGCCCTTTACCGCGGGTCTGCGCCGCTTCGACGACATGTGGGTCTACACCAGCCGGGGTACTGGCTATTGGGGCCCGCCCAAGCGGCTGGGCGCGCCGTCGGAAATCACCTTGCTGACGCTGGTCTCCGGCTGATCCGGGCGGGACGCCGTCAGACCGGCGCGTTACAGCGCTGGATCAATTGCGAATCCATCAGCGCATCACGGGCCATGTCGGCGATGCTTTCCGACACGCGTATGTCGCCAATAATCGGAAAAGACGCGTAAATGGCAAGCGGCGGCACGGGCCGGTCTACCGCCAGAATATCGATGCTGTCGTCGGCCAGCTCGCGATGCAGAATGGCTCGCGGCAAAATTGCCACAGCTGTACCCGAGGCCACCAGGCGCAGCATGACCGCCAGCGAATTGCATGAATTGATGCGCGGGGGCGACACGCGCGCACTGGCGAACCACGACATATTCAACGCGTGCAGCGCCGAAGGCGCCGGCACTGTCAGCACCGGCATGCCGGCGATGTCAACCGCCGTCAACGGCGCGTTCTGCCTGACCTTCCCTTTGGCGCTTACCCAGATCATTTCAGACTCGCCCAGCAGTACATCGCGGATATGCGGATGGGCACCGGGGTCGGTCGAGATAGCGAAATCCAGCCCGCCGGCGCACAACCTGCCGCGCAGAATAGACCCCACATCGACGCTCAGCTCGACTTGCAGCGACGGGTAGCGCTCGGCCAGATCGGCAAGAAATGCCGCCAGGCCTGACAGTGCGGCCGACTCGTTCGTGCCCAGCCTCAACAGGCCGCGCATAGGGGTGACATCGTCGGCCAGGACGTCATCGGTCAGGTCGAGCAGGCGGGTTGCTTTATTCAGGAACGACGCGCCCTTCGGGGTAAGGGCCGCGCCTTTCGCATCGCGCTCGAAAAGCCGATAACCCAGCGCGCTTTCCAATTCGTGTATCCGCGCGGACACCGTGGGCTGCGTCAGATGCAGGTGCCGGGAGGCAGCGTGGAAGCTTTTCAGCCGAGCTACCCAGTAAAAGGTCTCTATCTGGGTTAGGGAAATCTTCATGATAGAAATTGACCACAGCCCGCTTGGGAATTTTGATTACCCGCTTCCCGGACATGCCATATAGGATGAAGGCGTCAATTGCACGAAAGTGTACCAAAGCGTTCATGGACGCCTGGATCGCACGGAAAGGAGAGACATGGTTCCCAAGCGCATCGGCATTCTGATTCCCTCGACCAATACGTCGGTGGAAGCGGACTTCCAGCGGTTGCTGTCCGATGCCGTCACGGTACACAGCGAACGCCTGTACATCCCGGACGGCACCATGACCGAAGCCTTTCTGGACCTGATGAATCAGGATCTGCAGGACAAGGCGGCGCTGCTGGCCACGGCCAAGATGGACGTGATCGCCTATGCCTGCACTTCCGGCAGCTTTTACCGCGGGGCCGCCTGGGACGAGCAGGTCAGGGACACGATCGAACAACGCACCGGCGTGCCCTGTGTGACCACGAGCGCGGCGGTTTCAAAGGCGTTCCAGGCATTGGACGTGCGCGCTGTCTCGGTGATGACCCCCTACCCGGATTGGACCAACCAAAAGCTGGCCCAGTACTACGCCGCGCAGGGCTTGGACGTCAAGGGCGTGCATGGCGACGCACGCGCCGCCGCGGAAGGCCATCGCGCCATCAACGACCAGGACCCCGCGCAGATCGAGCAATTCGCCCGCGAGCATTTCGATCGGGATGCGCAGGCGCTGTTCTGCTCGTGCACCGCCTGGCGGTCGCTGGAATGCGTGGCGGCGCTCGAAGCATGCTTGAATGTACCGGTCGTGACCTCGAACCAGGCGACGATCTGGGCCACTTTACATGCCATCGGCAGCCTCGGGATGGCAACGCCGACAGGCCGCTTGTTCGGCGCGCAGCCCGCGCAGTAAGGCAAGAGGCACTGAATATATAAATCCGCCCATGAATGGCGGAAAGGGGAATATCTGTGACCACACTGGCCAACGATGCCGGCCGCCGCAGTCCAGCCGACGGAATCCGCAAGGCGGTACCCGCGTGGCGCATGCATGCTTGTGGAGATCGCTGCCTGGTCGTGGCCTTCGATGAAGCGGATGTGGCGCTGTCGAACACCGCCGCCTGCGAACTGGCCCGTTTGCTGCTGGATGCGCAACTGCCCGGGGTGAGCGACATCGTGCCATCCATGGCCGCCGTGGGGGTGCACTACGATCCGGCGGCCTTGGCCCCGAGCTCCGATGGGACAGGCCCGTGGGATGCGCTGGCACGCCAGGTCCAGGCCCTGATATCGGGCATCCAGATGGCGGGCAATTCATCGGTCCGCGAAATCGTACTGCCTGTCTGCTATGGCGGCGACTACGGTGAAGACCTGGAAGACGTCGCACGCACATGCGGCCTGACGCCAGACGAGGTGATCGGCATCCATAGCGGTACCCCTGTCAGCGTGCTGATGCTGGGCTTCGCGCCGGGACACCCTTATATCGGCATGTTCGACCAGCGCCTGGCCATTAGAAGGCGGCCCACGCCGCGCACGGCCGTGCCGCGCGGCTCGATCGGCCTGGCCAACCGCCAGTCGGTCATCTACCCCACGGTGCTGCCCGGCGGCTGGAGCCTGATAGGGCGTACCCCGCTTACGCTGTTTTCCCCCTGGCGCGACGAGCCCTGCCTGCTCAATGCGGGTGACCGCATCCGGTTCAAGCCCATCACGGCGAGCGAGTTCGCCGCACTGGAACAGCAGGAGAGCGAGCAATGAGCATCCAGGTCATCAAGCCAGGCATGCACTCTGTCTTCCAGGACCTGGGGCGCACCGGCTACCAGCGCTACGGCGTTCCGGTAAACGGCGCCATGGACGAGCGCGCTCATCGCATCGCCAACCTCTTGGTCGGCAATGCGCCGCAGCTGGCCACGCTCGAGCTGACCCTGATGGGCCCTACGCTCGTCTTCCACGCGGCCACGACAATTGCGATAAGCGGCGCCGACCTCAGCCCGGCGCTGGACGACGCGGCGCTGCCGATGGATTACGCGGTCGATGTCCGGGCAGGCGCCACGCTGTCATTCGGCCGTCGCCGCGCGGGCCTGCGCGCCTACCTGGCGGTACACGCCGGCTACGACTTGCCGCGGGTCATGAGCAGTGCCAGCACGAACACCCGCGCGCGCTTCGGCGGACAGGACGGCATGCCGCTGCGCAAGGGCGATGTCATCGCCTTGGCGGCCCCGGGCATTCAGGTGAGGCACGGTAGCGCCCCGGGCTTTCCCGCGGATATCGACCCCGCATTCGACACGCCCGTGCGCGTGTTGCAAGGACGGGAATGGGCGGAATTTTCCCAGGCCTCGCAGCGTGGCCTGCTGGAAAACGAGTATGCGATCACGCCTCAGTCCGATCGCATGGGCTACCGCCTGTGCGGGCCCACGCTGAGCCTGGCCGCGCCGCGCCAGATGCTGTCCGAAACCGTAGCCTTCGGCACGATCCAGGTGCCTGCCGACGGCAACCCCATCATCCTGATGGCCGATCGCGGCACCAGCGGCGGCTACCCGCGTATCGCCAACGTGATATCGGTCGACCTGCCCCGTCTGGCACAGATGATGCCCGGCGAAACCCTGCGCTTTCAGCGCGTGACCCTGGAGCAGGCCCATGCACTGGCCGTACGCCAGGCCCAGATCTTCAGCGCGGCTCAGCCAGGCTGATCCGGAATACCGATCCATTCCCCCTACAGGAGGCGCAGGCCATGGACTTGCATGAGAATGCTATTCAACTTCCGCAATGGGCCGCTACGCCCGCCGGCGTGCGCGCGCAGGCCCGCCTGGGCCGGTTCAATGGCAATACCAGCGGAATGGCGCCCGGCTACGGCCAGGGGAACCTAGTGATCCTGCCCAAGAGCTGGGCCGAAGATTTCTACGGCTACTGCCAGGCCAACCCCACTCCTTGCCCCCTGATCGGCATGACCGAACCGGGTAGCCCAGCGGTTCCCATGCTGGGCAACGACATAGACCTTAGAACCGATCTGCCGCGCTATCGCGTCTGGCGCGACGGCGAGCTGTTGGACGAGACCGACGACGTCGCCGCACTGTGGCAGGACGATTTCGTGGGCTTTGTGCTTGGCTGCTCGCTGTCGTTCGAGTACGCGCTTGAACAGGCCGGACTGCGCGTGCGGCACGTGGATGAAGGCAAAGTCGTGCCCATGTACCGCAGTTCGGTCCAGACCACCCAAGTGGGCGCCTTCCATGGCCCTATGGTGGTATCGATGCGGCCCTATACGCCCGAACAAGCCCGGATCGCCTACCAGGTGTGCGCCCGCCTGCCGGGCGCACATGGGGCGCCCGTGCACATGGGCAATCCCGCCGATATCGGGATACTCGATGTGAGCCGGCCGGACGAAGGTGAGCCCACCGAAATCCGGCCGGGCGAAGTGCCGGTGTTCTGGGGGTGCGGCGTAACGCCTCAGGCAGCGGCCATCTTGGCCCAGCCTCCGATTCTTATTACCCATGCTCCGGGCCACATGCTTGTCGGCGATGTCCCGGTCGAACAATTGCGCCTGATTTAAGCGCTACCCGGGCCGGTTGGTCCCCGCTGTCATTCACTTGGTTCCGCCACGCTGCGCAGTGCACGTGGCTACACGACAAAGGAATAGAAATGAAGCAGACACACAAGCAACTCCTTTCTGCCATCGCCATGGCGACTGCCGCCCTGGCGGCCACCACCGCACGCGCGCAGACCGATGCCAAAGCCGAACTGATGTCCCTGGCGCAAGAGATGAAACCGTTCTCGATGCGCGTGCTGGGCCCGCCGGTAGGTACCTCGGAATGGTCATTCGTCGTCAAGCCGTTCTGGACCGAAACCATCAAGGAACTGGGCGCCGGCAAGGTGACAACCACCCTGAATAGCGTGACCGACATCAACGCGCAGCCCTCGGATGCCCTGCAACTGGTTTCCCAGGGCACCTTCGACATGGCCAACATGGTGGCCAACTACGGATCGGGCGATGTCCCGACCCTGGATGGCTTCGACCTCGCCGGCGTGGCCACCTCGGTCGACGGTATCAAGAAAGTGCTGGCCGCCTACGAGCCGGCCGCGGAAGCGGCGCTGCAGAAGCGCTATCGCGTCAACCTGCTGGGTGCCGGGATGTCGGGTGCGCAGACGTTCTTCTGCAAGGGCGATGTGAAAACCGTCGATGACCTGAAGGGCAAGAAAGTGCGGGTCAGCTCGAGCACGCTGTCCGAGCTGGTGAAAGGGCTGGGCGCAGCGCCCGTGACCATGGCCTTCGGCGAGCTGGTGCCGGCCTTGCAGCGCGGCGTGATCGATTGCGTGGTCACGGGCACCATGTCGGGCAACACCGCCAAGCTGTACGAGGTGTCCGACACCATGTACACCCTTATCGCCGGATGGGCGCCCACCATCCAGGTCATCAACAGCAAAAGCCTGGCCAAGCTGGACGATACCCAGCGGCAGTGGCTGACCAAGGCCATCGACCATTACTACCGCAACATCAGCGACACGATCCAGACCAAGAACGTCAATGAAGGGATCTGGTGCAACACGGCCGACAAGCGCTGCACGATGATCGGCGTGGCGGGCGTCACGCCGGGCAACATGAAGCTGGTCGAGCCCAGCACCGAAGACCTGGCCAAAGTCCGCCAGGTCGTGCAGCAGAACGTATTGCCCCAGTACGGCAACGCTTGCGGCAAAGACTGCGCCGCGGCGTGGAACGATACGGTGGGCAAGGTCGTGGACATGCAGATTCCGGTCAAGTAATCCAACACTGCACGACCCCGATCTGGCGATGTGCCGGATCGGGAAGCAGAACGGGAGCCCTCATGCCTTTCATCGTCAAAGCAAGAATTCTGTTCGAGCGCCTCTCGCGAAATATCGCTTTAGCGGGCCTGTATGTGCTGTTTGTCACCGCGCTGCTGGTCAGTACCGATGTGATTGTGCGCAAGGTATTCGGTATTGCATTCGTCGGTGCCGATGAACTGGCGGGCTATGCGCTCGCCCTAGCCACCAGTTGGTCCCTGTCCTACGCGTTCTTCGAAGGCAGCCATATACGGGTGAATGTCCTGCACATGACCCTGTCGCCCCGCGCCAAGGCCAGTCTGGACGTCCTGGCCGTGCTGGTGATGGTGGCCCTGATCGGCCTGCTGGCCTGGCAAGTATGGATAGTCGCGTTCGACTCATGGACGTTCGACGCGGTATCCAACACGCCACTGCGCGTTCCCATGTGGATTCCGCAGTTCATCTTCCTGGCGGGCGTCCTGCTGTTCCTGGTCTCCGCGGCGCTGGTGCTGGTGGAAAGCGTGGGCTTGGTGCTGGGTGGCAAGTATGAAGAGACGATACGCCTGATAGAAGAAAGCGAGCAGTCGGGGGAGTACACACTATGACGATCGGCATCGCCTTCATACTGGGCGCATTCATTCTTTTCTTTGCAGGCCTGCCCATCTTTTCGGTCATAGGCCTGGGCGCGCTGGCAGTGGGGCTGATCTCGCCTGCGCCCATCGTGGACACGCTGGGCATGACGGCCTGGGCCCAATCGCAGAACTATGTGCTGATCTCGGTGCCGTTGTTCATCATGCTGGGCGAGATTTTCGTGCGCAGCGGCATCGCGGGCGAGATGTACGACGCGGTGGCTCCCTGGCTGAACAAGATGCCCGGCAGGCTGATGCAGACCAACGTCGCCACCAGCGCCATCTTTGCCGCCACCTCGGGGTCCAGCCTGGCCACGGCGGCCACGATCGGCTCGATCGCCATTCCGCAGATCAAGCTGCACGGCTACAACGAGCGGTTGTTCCTGGGCACCATCGCGGCGGGCGGCACGTTGGGCATTCTTATTCCACCGTCCATCAACCTGATCGTGTATGGCAGCATCACCAACACGTCGATTCCGGAACTCTACCTGGCCGGGATCGTGCCGGGGCTGATCCTGATGGCTCTTTTCATGCTGGTGACAACCGTGCTCTGCATCATGCGGCCGGAATGGAGCGGCAAGGAAATACAAACCGACTGGCACATGCGTATCGCCACGCTGCCGAAACTGCTGCCGCCCCTGGGGCTGTTCCTGGTGGTCGTGGGGTCTATCTACGCCGGCATCGCCACGCCTACCGAAGCCGCCGCACTGGGAGTCATCGCAACCCTGGTCCTCGGGCTGGCGACAGGCCGGATGTCATTCAAGATCCTGAATTCGGCGCTGCTTGCCACGGCCAAGACCAATGCCATCCTGATGATCATCATCATCTTCGCGGCCTTGCTCAACTTCGCGCTGGGCATGATCGGGTTTTCACGCCTGCTCGAGAGCTTCGTGCTGGGGCTGGGCCTCAGTACCTATGCAATCGTGCTTCTGGTCGTGCTGATCTACCTGATCCTGGGCTGCTTCCTGGAAGGCTTGTCGCTGACCGTGCTGACCGTGCCGGTACTCGCACCCATCATGGCCAAGCTGGGCTTCGACCCGGTCTGGTTCGGCATCCTGGTGATTTTGGTCACCGAGGCCGGCCTGATCACGCCCCCGGTCGGCATGAACTGCTATGTCGTGCAGGCCACACGCGGACGCGGCTCGCTGATAGATGTCTTCATCGGCGTGGCGCCCTATCTGCTCGCCCTGCTCGCGCTGGTGGGGATCATTATTGTCTGGCCCGAAGTCGCACTCTGGTATCGATAGCCCCTCTTTCCGGGTTGGCCGACAGATGCACGCATCGGCGGCCGCCGGTTTCCACACCCACTCTAGAGACCCTACTCATGTACTTGCTGAAAACCCTTCCAGAACAGATTGCCCGCGAACGCATCGAACTGTTGGCCCGTGCCGAACCCGCCACTATCGGCCATTTCCTGCACACCGGCTTCATGGACAGCGGCATCCGCGCGATGTTGCCGCCCCAGCGCATCGCCGGCACGGCGGTCACGGTACGCTATCCGGGCCCGGACGGCGCTATGGCGCACTACGCGGTGGGGCAGGCCCGTCCTGGCGACATTCTGATCATCGACCGTTGCGGCGACCAGCGCCACGCCAGCCTGGGTGGCGCCCTGGCCTACGCCGCGCGCGCGGCCGGCGTGGCCGGCATCATCGTGGACGGTGTCGTCACCGATATCGAAGAACTGCGGCGCTACGGCCTGCCGGTCTGGGCGCGCGGCCTGACCACCATCACCGTCAAGACCCTGGGCATCGGCGGGGAGTTCTGCATTCCCGTCTCGTGCGGCGGCGTAGCAGTATCGCCCGGAGACGCCATCCTGGCCGACGAGAACGGCGTGCTGGTACTGCGGCCCGAGCTGATCGAGTTTGCCGCCAACAAGGCCGTCGGCCTGCAAACCGGCGAAAAACAGACACTGCAACGCGTGGACGCGGGCGAAAAGTATCCAGACATTCTGGGCACCTCGACTGTCATCAGGGAAAACCTGGCCCAGCATTGAAAAGGGAGCCCTAGCGATGTCATCGTCCAGTTCATTCATGACCGTGCAAGAGATGTCCGCCCAGCTCGACGCGGGCAGCCTGTCATCCGCAGCGCTGGTAGAGCATTTTCTGCAGCGGATCGCGGCTCACGATTCCCGCTTTCAGGCGTTTATCGATACGTATGCGGACGAAGCCCGGCAAGCGGCACAGAGCGCCGATCTTGCCCGCGGCGCCGGATACCGGCTCGGGCCATTGCATGGCGTTCCCATCGCCATCAAAGACCTGATCGAGATCGAAGGCCGCATCACCATGGGCGGATGCGCCGCCAACCGCGAGCGCCGCAGCGCCGTCACCGCGACCATCGTGCACCGCCTTCGGCAGCAGGGCATGATCATCCTGGGCAAGACGCATACCGTCGAATTCGCCACCGGTGGCTGGGGCACCAATACGCGCCTGGGCACGCCGCTGAACCCCTGGGACCTGCAGGTGCCACGTACGCCCGGGGGCTCCAGCAGCGGATCCGGCGTCGCCGTCGCCGCGGGCCTGGCGCCTTGGGCGATCGGCACGGATACAGGCGGCTCGGTGCGCCTGCCGGCCTCGTGGTGCAACCTGACCGGCCTGAAAGTCTGCACGGGGCGCATCAGCACCCATGGCGTGTTGCCGCTCAGCACGACACTGGACACTCCAGGCCCCATGGCCCGCACCGTCGGCGATGCCCGCCTGCTCTACCATGCGTTGCGGGAACCTGGCACCCACCCAGTTGCGCCCGCGCAAGCCACAGGGCCTGGGCGGCCGCGCACCGACCTGGCTGGCCTGCGGCTGGCCCGCCTACCCCAGAACGAACGCGCCGTGGCCACGCCCGAAGTCCTGGCGGCCTACGACGCGTCGCTCGAGGTGTTGCGCGCGGCGGGCGCCGACATCGTCGACATCACCCTGCCCTACGGCTTTGCCGAAGTGGCCGAGCTCAATAGCCTGATCATGAATGCCGAGGGCTACAGTTTCTATGCCCAGTTGCTGGACGATCCGTCGCAACCCCTGGACGAAGACGTACGTCCCCGCTTGTTGAAGGGACGCGATGTAAGGGCGGCCGACTACCTGAATGCGCTGCGTCGCCGGCGGGCCATGCAGCAAGAACTTCACGCTGTTTTCGACCAGGTGGACGCACTGCTGACGCCCACCACCGCCACGGCGCCGTTGGCGCTGG
>DASPIV010000437.1:0-14411 GCA_035628955.1 Bordetella sp. | reverse complement strand
CCCAGTATGCCGCCTGGAATGAGTTCCAGGGCAACATGGAACGCTACTGGTGCCTGCGCTGGCTGCAGCAACAGGGCATCACGCATACCGTGGCGCACGTATTGCGCGACGATCTGGTGCGCCTGGGAAATGCGCCGCTGGTGACACGGGTGGGAGGCATGCCCGAGCTCGAACGGGGGACTGCGGTGGAGCTGGATATCCTGGGGGCGGATGAGTTGGGGCTGGAGTTGGATTGCCGGTATGTTGGGTTGGCGGCTTGATTGAAGCGGCTTTTGCCGGGTGCAAAGGGTATTTTTTGTAGCGTCGGATGGGGTTTGGGAAGAAGAAAATCGTATAGGGCCGGCTGTTGAAGTCGCTCTGCGCGACTTCAACAGCCATTCGGGTTGCGGCATGCGCGGATCGCCAGTAGAACAAACGCCCCCCCTCCGGAATCCAACCGCACTCCCGCTAGCACCCACAGGCGTCTAAAATGCCCCCGTGCAACGTTCTGCTGATTCTTCTTCGACGCCGGGGCGGTTCTTGTATTGGCTGAGCGCGCCCGCCCAGCACTACTTGCGGATCGGCCTGGCGATCTCGCTGCTGCTGCACGCCGGAGCACTGGCGTGGCGCTTCGGTGCGCCCGCGCCTGCCCGGCCGGCGCAAGCGGCGCTGGAGATCGTGCTGGTCAACGCCCGCACCGAATCGGCCCCTGCGCAGGCGCAGGTCGTGGCGCAGAACCAGGTGGATGGCGGCGGCAATGCCGAGCGCGGGGTGGCTGCCACGCCGCTGCCTCGCACCGGCGAATCGGCCGAGACCATCGTGCTGCAGGCCATGCGCAAGCGCCAGGCGCAGCTCGAGGCCGAGCAAATGCGGCTGCTGAGCCAGCTTCAGGCGCAGGCCAAGGCCGGCACCGAGCGTCAGCCGGTGTACCCGTGGCCCGACGCCACCGCGCAGGGCGAAGATGTGCACGACCAGCCGGGCCTGGTACAGAACGCCCAGGTGGCTACGCTGGCCGCCCGGGTCCAGTCGTATAACGCGCAGCCGCGCAAGCAATTCGTGGCGCCCTCGGCGCAGGCCTCGCGCTATGCCGCCTATCTGGACGCCTGGCGTTCGCGCGTCGAGGCCATCGGCACCCAGCACTACCCTGAAGAAGCGCGCGGCCGCGTCTATGGTTCGCTGCAGATCACCGTGTCGGTGCGCGCCGACGGCAGCGTGGCCAATGTCGAAATCGACCAGCCTTCGGAACACGCCGTGCTGAACCAGGCCGCGCGGCGCATCGTACAGATGGCGGCGCCGTTTCCGCCGTTTCCGCCGCAGATTGCCCGCGAGGCCGACATGCTGGTCATCACCCGCACCTGGCATTTCGTCAACGACACCCTGGAAACCCAAGTCCCATGAGCCAGGCCCATACCCTGCCCCGCTACGCCGTGATCGGCAACCCCGTTGCGCACAGCCGCTCGCCGCAGATCCACGCCATATTCTCGGCGCAAACCGGCAAACCGCTGCAATACGAGCCGCTGCTGGCCCCGCTGGACGGTTTCGCGGCCACCGTGCAGGCGTTCAAGGAACACGGCGGCATGGGCTTGAACGTGACCGTGCCGTTCAAGGAAGAAGCCTGCCAGCTGGCCGGTGCGCGCTTGAGCGAACGGGCCCGCCTGGCGGGCGCGGTCAATACGTTGTGGCTGCGCGACGGCGCCTGGCATGGCTGCAATACCGACGGCGTGGGGCTGGTGGCCGATCTGCTGCGGCTGGGTGTGGTGCTGGAAGGCGCCCGCGTGCTGCTGGCCGGTGCAGGCGGCGCCGCCCGCGGCGTGCTGGGCCCGCTGGCTGGCGCCGGATGCGCCCGGATCCATATCGTCAATCGCAGCGCCCAGCGCGCGCATGACCTGGCCGCGGGGTGGGCCCAGGCCGGCTGCTGGCCGGGCACCCAGGTGACGGCCGGACCCCTGGCCGAGGCGGGTGTCGCCGGCGGTTGGAACGTGGTGATCAATGCCACGGCCAGCGGCCTGCAGGGGGCCGCGCCCGACCTGCCTTACGGCCTGTACGCCCCCGACGCGCTGGCCTACGACATGATGTATAGCGCCCATCCCACCGCCTTCATGCGCCAGGCCACCAAAGATGGCGCTGCCCGCACCGCAGATGGGCTGGGCATGCTGGTGGGACAGGCCGCGGAAAGCTTTTTCATCTGGCACGGAGTGCGGCCCGACCCATCGCCGGTACTGGCCACGCTGCGCGCCGCGCTGCTGGCCAAGGACTGAGCGGGCATGCCATCGCGCCGCTCGGCCATGGGCCGGATCCGCTGGGGCCGGGTCATCGGCGCGGGCGTCATGGCCCTACTGTGCCTGGTCATCATGTACCAGCTATGGATGTTCTGCCTGGTGGTCTGGTACGCCTATCGCGACCCGGGCAGCAGCGCCATCATGCGCCAAGAACTGTCGCGCCTGCGTGAAAGCGACCCCGATGCCGAACTGAAATACCAATGGGTGCCGTACGATCGCATCAGCAATTCGCTCAAGCGCGCGGTGGTGGCATCGGAAGACGCCAACTTCACCGAGCACGACGGCATCGAATGGGACGCCATCCGCAAAGCCTGGGAATACAACCAGCGCCAGGAAGCGCGCGGGCGCCACAAGATGCGTGGCGGCTCGACCATTACCCAGCAATTGGCCAAGAACCTGTTCCTGTCCAGTTCGCGCAGCTACCTGCGCAAAGGCCAGGAACTGGTGCTGACCTACATGATCGAGCACGTCATGCCCAAGCAGCGCATACTAGAGCTGTATCTGAATGTCGCTGAGTGGGGCGTGGGGGTCTTCGGCGCCGAGGCGGCCGCCCGCCACTACTACAAAACCAGCGCCGCCAACCTGGGCTCGTCGCAGGCGGCGCGCCTGGCGGCCATGCTGCCCAACCCGCGCTACTACGACAAACACCGCCGTACCAGCTACCTGAATTCGCGCACCGGCACCCTGACCCGCCGGATGCGCATGGTTGACATCCCTTGACACACGCAAGGGAGGCCCGGAACACCGGCCGAGTTTGGTAAGCTTCCACGTTTACGCGCATACCGACGTAACCCTTTCATGCGTACAGCCCGCCGCTATCTGGCCCGCGAAATCTATCGCTCTTGTGCAGTGGTCCTGCTGGCCCTGCTGGGGCTGTTCACATTCTTCGCGCTGGTCGACGACCTGGACAACGTGGGCGACAAATTCAGCATGCCGGCCCTGCTTTACATGCAGGCCCTGGCGCTGCCCACCCGCCTGTACGACCTGCTGCCCATCGGGTTGCTGATCGGCGCCATTCTGGCGCTGGCCGGGCTAGCGCAGCGCAACGAGCTGGTCATTCTGCGGGTCTCGGGAATCAGCGGCATGCGGCTGTTGCGCATGCTGTGGCTGATTACCCTGCCCCTGATGATCGGCGCCACGCTGCTGTCCGAGTTCGTCACGCCGGTGGCCGAAATCAAGAGCGGGGAGGCCAGCCTGATATTCCGCGGCAAGGCCAGCGGTTCCCGCATGGACAGCGGTTATTGGTTCAAGGAGCCTACCCGCGACGGCGGCACCCGCATCATCAATATCGCCAAGCTGCTGGCCGACGGCAACGTCGAGGGCGTGACCCTGTACGAGTTCAAGCCGGGCCTGGAATTGACGACGCTGTCCACCGCCGCCGCCGGCGCTTTCGCCGATGACAAGCTGGTGCTGCAAGATGTGGTCGAGACACACATCGACGACAGCGCCGCGCAGGCGCTGGCCGACGCCAAGCCGCCGCGCACCGCGCCGGCGCGGGTAACCAAGGTGCCGCAGCGCGAACTCAACACGACGCTCAGCCCCGAACGCCTGCTGGCCCGCGTGCTTACCCCCGAGCGCATGTCGCTGACCACCCTGCTCGATTACATCGATTATCTGCACCACAACCAGCTCGATGCGGGCCGGCAGGTCGTGGCGCTGTGGCGCAAAGTCTCGTACCCCTTCACCCTGCTGGTGATGATTACCATCGCGGCGCCTATCGGCTTCATGCAAACGCGCCGAGGCGGCGTGGGCGCCAAGGTGTTCGTGGGCATCTTGCTGGGCGTGGGTTTCTTCATGCTGAACCAGTTGGCGCTGAACGTCGGCATGCTGAGCCGCTGGCCGCCCTGGCTGACGGCATTGGGGCCCAATCTCGGGGCCGTATTGTTGGCGCTGGGCGCGCTCAGCCTGATGGAATACCGCCATGTGACGGCGCGGTTCGCGCAGACACGCTGGCCCTGGAGACGAAGCCCCGCATGAAAGGCAGCAGCATCTGGATGATTGGCGATGTGCAAGGTTGCTGCACGCCGCTGGACCAACTTCTGAACCACCCCGACCTGGCCGGCGAGCCCGATTCGCGCTTCTGGTTCGCGGGCGACCTGATCAACCGCGGCCCGCAGTCGCTGGACAGCCTGCGCCGCATCATCGGGCTGGGCGGGCGCGCCGTATCGGTGCTGGGCAACCACGACCTGCACCTGCTGGCCGCCGCGGCCGGGGTGCGCAAGCCATCGAAGTCGGACACCATCGACGACATCCTGCAAGCGCCCGATGCCGACGACCTGATCGACTGGCTGCGCTACCGCCCGCTGGCGCATTTCGAGCATGGCCATCTGCTGGTGCACGCCGGCGTGCTGGCCAAATGGGATGTGGCCAAAACCCTGGCGCTGGCCACTGAAGTCCAGGACGCACTGCGCGGCCCGAACTGGCACAAGGCACTGCAGAAAATGTACGGCAACGAGCCGGTCCAGTGGAAAGACCGGCACAAGGGCGGCAAGCGGATGCGCGTGATCATCAACGCGCTGACCCGCATCCGCCTGTGCACGCCGGCGGGCCACATGGAATTCGCCACCAAGGTGGCTCCGGGCGCCTGGCCCGAAGGCCTGGTGCCCTGGTTCGACGTACCCGGCCGTGCCACGCGCGACGTCACTATCGTATTCGGCCACTGGTCCACCCTGGGCCTGCTGGTGCGGCCCGATGTCATCGGTCTGGATACGGGCTGCGTGTGGGGCGGATCGCTGACAGCGATGCGGCTGCAGGACCGCAAGCTGGTTCAGATCAAATGCTCGCAGTTCCAGGATCCGCTGTCCGACTAGACGTCCGCGGCAGCTGGATGCACTGCGCAAGCCAGGCCACGCCGGGCCGGACCGCGCCGGCTCAATCCGCCATGCGGCTACCCGCCCATTGGCCGCTGTCGACCAGTTCGCGGCACAGCGCCAGGCAGATGTCCTTGACCTTCTGGGCGGCCTGCGTGAACGGCAGGCTGCTCGACGTGCAGATCGACAGCTCGCGAAAACAGGTGGGCGGCGGTAACCGCACCACCTGCAGCGTGCCGGCTCGCACGTCTTCGTTGACGGCCGACCAGGGCAGCAGGGTGCCCGCCATGCCCGCCTTGACCGCGGGGATCAGGATGGCCGAAGTACTGGCCTCGCCCGCCAGCTTGTATTCGAGCCGTGCCTGCTGGAACACGTGCTCGACGCGCGTGCGCAGCGTGTTGGGCAGGCTGGGCAAGATCAGGGGGATCTGCGCCAGCTCGGCCAACGGCATCGGATCGGCCGACACCGCCACGCGGGGGTGCAGGATCACATAGATTTCTTCCAGCAACACGGGCACCACCTGTAACCCGCGCTTGGGCAACTGATCGGGTGTGATCGACATGTCGACCCTGCCCTGGGCCGCCAGGCCGGTCAGGTCGGCGCTGGGCACGTCGACGATCTCGACCATGATGCCGGGGTAGGTTTCGCGCACGCGCTGGAACAACGGCAAGGCCAGCACCCGGCCCGTGCTCGACGGCATGCCGATGGACACCTTGCCGGTAAGGTCTTCATCCTTCTGCATCAGCAAGGCGCGGGTGTTGTCGATCTGGCGCAGGATGGTGCGTGCGTGCCGGTACAGCACCTCGCCTTCGGCGGTAGGCATCACGCCGTGTACGTTGCGATCCAGCAGGCGCACGCCCAGCTCGGCCTCGAGGTGGGCAATCTGCTGGCTAAGCGCCGGCTGCGCCACGAACAAGCTCTGGGCGGCGCGCGTGATGCCGCCCACCTCGACGATCTTGACGAAATACATGAGTTGCCGGAAGTTCATGCTGGCTTCCCGCCATGCCTCAGGCCATCGTTTTTTTGCATTGCAACACGGGCTCCATAAGTTTTTCTTATCCCGCAATCAGCAAACCGTATTTTTCCACGGCACCGCTCCCTCCTAAGATGGCCAGCACATCGCGCGGCCGGGTCTGCCGGCACACGCACAACGCAGCAGGAGCGGATATGGCATTACCCTTGAGCGGTGTACGAGTCCTGGATCTGACCCGGGCCCTGTCGGGCCCCTTTTGTACCATGGTCCTGGCCGACCTCGGGGCCGAAGTCGTGAAGGTTGAACCGGGCCCCGGCGGCGACATGATCCGCCAGTGGGGGCCATTCGATCGTGGCGTCAGCGCCTATTACCTGAGCAGCAACCGCAACAAGCTGGGCCTGGGCCTGGACTTCCGCAAGCCGGAAGGGCTGGCACTGCTGCGCGAACTCGCGCTGAAGTCGGATATCGTGGTCGAGAACTTCAAACCCGGCACCATGCGCCGCATGGGGCTCGACTATGAGACCTTGTCGGCCGGCCAGCCCGGCCTCGTCTATGCCTCGATCACCGGCTTTGGCAGCACCGGCCCGGCCGGTGACTGGCCTGGCTTTGACCAGATCGCCCAAGGGTATTCAGGCCTGATGAGCGTCACGGGCATGCCCGAAACCGGGCCGGTCCGCGTGGGCGTCGCTATTGGCGACCTGACGGCCGGCATGTGGGCCGCCATGGGCGTGCTGGCCGCCTGGATCGAGCGGCAGCGCGACGGCCGCGGCCAGCGGGTCGAGACCTCGCTGCTGGCCAGCCTGGTGGGCCTGCTGAGTGTGCAGGGCCAGCGCTACCTCAGCCTGGAAGAGATCCCGCAGCCCACCGGCAATGTGCACCCGGTCATCGCCCCCTATGGGGCTTTCGAGACGGCCGACGGCCCGCTGAACCTGGCACCGGCCACTCAGGAAATGTGGCTGCGCCTGTGCGAGTTGCTGGAGTTGACCGAGGCGCCCGACGATGCCCGCTACAAGACAAATGCCGACCGCATGCTGCATCGCGACGCGTTGAAGGCCCTGATCGAATCGCGGCTGCGCCAGCGCGACCGCATGCACTGGACGCGCGAGATGATCGCACGCGGCATCCCGGCAGGCCCCATCAACACCCTGGCCGACGTCTTTTCCGATCCGCAGGTGCGGCATTGCCGCATGGTCGAGACGGCCCAGCACCCCGAGCTGGGCCAGATCCGCCAACTGGCACTGCCGATCGCCATGGACGCGCTGGCCGCCGGCAGCGTGCGCAGCGCACCGCCGGTTTTCGGCCAGCATACTCGGCAAATACTGCGCGCCTACGACCTGCCCCAGGAGCGCATCGACGCGCTGTGCGCCGGCCAAGTGGTTTTCCAGCACGAGGGCACCGCGCCAGCCGCGGCACAGCCCTGATAACGACGAACCAGAGGAGACACAGAATGAACAGGACATTATCGGGATTGGCGGCGGGCTTGTTGGCGCTGGCCTGCGCCGCCGGCGCCCAGGCCCAGCAATTCAAGCTGTCGCACCAGTGGCCGCGCGGCGATGGGCGCGACGACGGCGCGCGCGCCTTCGCTGCCGAGGCCACCCGGCTGGATCCGACGTTGAAGTTCCGCATTTATCCAGGCGCGTCGCTGATAAGCAACCCCGTCAAGCAGATCGACGCCTTGCAGGACGGCACGGTGGACCTGGCCATCTTTCCGCTGATCTACGGTGTGGGCAAGGTGCCGGAGCTGTCCATCACCATCCTGCCCGGGGCCGTCAACAGCGTGGAAGATGCCATGACGTTGAAGGATTCGGCCTTCGCCCGCAAGCTGCAGGCGCTGTGCGAAGCCAACGGTTTTCACTTCCTGACCTGGTGGTGGACCGAAGGCGGCATCGCCAACCGCACGCGCGAAGTCGGCGGGCCCGAGTCGGTCAAGGGCCTGAAAATGCGCGGGGCCGACCGCAGCATCGACACCATGCTCAAGAGCGCCGGCGCGTCGGTATTCTCGATGCCGTCCACCGAGCTCTACAACGCCTTGCAGACCGGCGTCCTGGACGGCCTGATGACGTCGTACGAGAGCTTTGTCAGCATGCGGCTGTACGAACAGACCAAGTATGCAACGCTGGGCGGCGACTACACCATTTTCGTGGTGTTCCAGCCGCTACTGATCTCGATGAAGGCCTGGAACAAACTGACCCCGGCGCAGCAGCAGGTGCTGGAGCGGGCCGCAGCCAGCACCCAGGAAAAATTCAACGCGGCGCAGGCCAAGGTCAAACAGGAAACCCTGGCGGCCTTCAGCAAGGCAGGCGCGCAGATCCACACCATGAGCAAGCCCGAATTCGACCAATGGCTGGCGTTGTCGCGCCGCGTATCGTGGCCCGAATTCGCGCGCATCAGCCCGGCCGCGCAAGAGCTGGTCGACGCGCTGGAGCAATCGCGCCAGCAGTGAGGCGCGGCGCGGGTGGACACCGGCAACCTCAAAGGAGACAGGGGTGACGACGTTTGGCAAATGGATAACGCGGTGCAGCACCGCGTGCGCGATGGCCGCAGCTGCCCTGCTGTTGGCGGCCATCGGCGTGCTGACTTGGATGGTGCTGGTTCGCAGCCTGGGCTACCAGAACTCGTGGGAACTGGAGACCAGCATCGAAATGATGGTCATCGCCATCTTCCTGGGCGCACCCTATACGTTGCATACCGGCGGCCACGTCAGGATGGAAATCCTGGAGGCGGTCCTGCCGGAATCGGCGCGCCAGGTGGTGCGGTTCGTCGCGCAGGCGACGGGCCTGGCCGTATGCATATACCTGGCCTGGTCCGGGTTCCTGATGGCGCTGGATGCCTATCGGTCTGGCGAGCGCGCACTGGGGGTGTGGCAGCCGCTGGTCTGGCCCAAGTACGCATCAGTGCCGCTGGGCATGGGCCTGATGGCCCTGCAATACGTGACGGAGATTCGCTGGCCCCGCCTGCAGCGGCCGGTACCCGCCGCGCTGCCCACGCCCACCCTGGAGAAGCCGCATGACTGAGCTGCAAATCGGCGCGCTGCTGTTCGTGGTTACCTTCGTGGTGCTGTTTTCCGGCATTCCGATCGCATTTGGCCTGACGGCCGTATCCATCGCGTTCCTGGCGTGCTTCGGCGAACCCGGCGCGCTGGAAGCCGTGTCCAAGACTTTCATCGGCGAACTGTCCAATTTCGCCTTGCTGACCCTGCCGATGTTCGTCGTGCTGGGCGCGGCCATCGGTATGTCGCGCGCCGGGCGCGACCTGTACGAATCGCTGCATCGCTGGCTGTACCGCGTGCCCGGCGGCCTGGTGATCGCCAACATCCTGGGCTGCGGCCTGTTCTCGGCGATGTGCGGCTCCAGCCCGGCCACGGCCGCGGCCATCGGCAAGGTCGGCATTCCGGAAATGCTCAAGCGCGGCGTGCCGGCCCGGCTCGCCACCGGCGCCATCGCCGCGGGCGGAACTCTGGGCATCCTGATTCCGCCGTCGATCACCTTCATCGTCTACGGCATCGTCACGCACACGTCGATTGCGCGGCTGTTCCTGGCGGGCGTGGTGCCGGGCCTGGCGCTGGTGGTGCTGTTCGCGCTGTACTCGTGGGTAGCCAGCCGCGCCGGCCTGCGCCGGCACACTGCCAGCGCATTGCGGCAAGAGTCATATACGCTGTCCGAGAAGCTCTCGGGGCTGCTGCGCACCTTGCCGTTCCTGGCGATTATCGTCGCGGTTACCGTGTTCATGTACGGCGGCTTTGCCACGCCATCCGAGGTTGCCGCCATTGCCGCCTTCCTGGCGCTGGTGCTGGTGGGGGTGGTGTACCGGGGGCTGCGTCCGGCTGACCTGTGGGCCATCATGCGTGATGCCACGCGTGAATCCAGCATGATCCTGCTGATCATCGCCTCGGCGGCCCTGTATGCGTACATGATGTCCTATCTATACGTCACACAGAGCGTGGCCGACTGGATGTTCGGATGGCAGTTGAACAACTGGCAGCTTATCCTGGTGCTCAACCTGTTCCTGCTGCTGGCCGGCTTCTTCATGCCTGCGGTCTCGGTCATTCTGATGAGCATGCCCATCATGTTACCCGTGCTGCAGCAGGGGCAGATCGACCTGGTGTGGTTCGCGGTGATCCTGACCATCAATCTCGAGATCGGCCTGATCCACCCTCCGCTGGGGTTGAACCTGTTCGTGATCCGCGGGGTGGCCCCCGACGTGCCGCTGCGCGAAATCATGTGGGGGACGCTGCCTTTCGTGGTCATCATGGCGCTGTTCATCGTGTTGCTGACTTTCTTCCCCGGCATCGCCACCTGGCTACCCGATCACCTGATGGGCCCCGGACACTGAGCTGGCGACAGGAGCCTTGCATGAACCACAACACCGACGGCGCGCCGACGCTCGATATCCAGGGGCCGCTTGCGCGGCTGCGCCTGAGCCGCCCCAGCCAGCACAACCGCCTGGATCCCTCTGACCTGCCGGTCATGCTGGAACACCTGGAGCGTGTTGCCGGCCACCCCGGGTTGCGGGTGCTGGTGCTGAGCGGCACCGGCCGGCAAACCTTCAGTTCGGGCTACACGCTGGCCGCCATCCGCAACGAACTCGACGACCGCTTCGAGCGCGTGCTGGACACGTTGGAACAACTGCCGCTACCCGTTATCTGCGCGCTCAATGGCAGCGTCTATGGCGGCGCCACCGACCTGGCGCTGTGCTGCGACATCCGCATCGGCGTGCGCGGCAGCCGGCTGTTCATGCCGGCGGCGAAGTTCGGCCTGCACTACTATCCCGGCGGCCTGCGGCGCTACGTGGCCAACCTGGGGCTGCCGGCGGCCAAGAAACTGTTCCTGACGGCCCGTGCCATCTATGCCGAGGAAATGCTGCGCATCGGTTTCCTGACTGAACTGGTTGAAGCCACTGAGCTCGATGCCACGGTCGAAAGCCATGTGCAAAGCCTGCTGGATTGCGAGCCGGGCGTGGTGGCGTCGATGAAAGCGGCGCTGAACCAGATCGCGGCGGGCACGGCCGATGCCGCGCAGTTGCGGGCCGCCTATGAAGCGTCGCTACGTTCAGAGGAGCTGGCGCGGCGCGTGGGATAGCGCAGGCCGCGACTCGCCATTACAACCGCGCCGCGATCGCCGTACGCGCCAGCCGGGACAGCTCCAGGCGCGTGATGAGTTGGCCGTCGGGCCCGTGGCAGGACAGGGGCGGCAGGAACTCCGCTTCGACCGACAAGCCGGTGGCGCCCAGTACGCGCCATAGATTCGCCACCAAGGTCTCTTCACCCACGAATGCCGCCAGCGGGCTGCGCTGCCCATGCTGCAAAAAACGCAGCGCTACAGGCTGGACGGGTACACCCGCGGCGCGGGCCGGCTCGAACAGGCTGGCGTGGAAGGGGCGCACGATGTCGCCTACGCTGGTGGTGCCTTCGGGGAACAGGCCCACGGCCACGCCCTGCCGAAACCGCGCCTGCACCGACTCGCCCACCGCATGCACGGCGTGGCGCTGGCCGCGCTCGATGAACAAGGTGCCCGCTCCGGCCGCCAGCCAGCCGATCAGCGGCCAATGGCGGATCTCGCTCTTGGCCACGAACGCCGTGGCCCGTACCGAATTGACCACGAAGATGTCGATCCACGACACATGGTTGGCCACCCATAGCACCGGGCCGGTCAGCACGGGGGCGCCGATTTCCACCACGCGGATGCCGCACATGGACATCAGCCGCCGCGACCAGTAACGGTTCAGCCCGGCGCGCGCGGGAAGCTGCACGAACGGATAGATCAGGCCCACGCACAGCAGGCCGAAAACAATCCAGGGCGCCACCAGGGCAAGGCGCAGCAAGACACGCGGCAACTTCAGCAAGTATGGGGCTCCCGGGCCGCACCGGCGCCCACCCGTGTGGTGCGCCGCCAGCCGGCCAGCATCATACCCGCGATCCGGGACAAAACGGGGTCGGCGCGGCTCATGGCAGCGCGTCGAGATAGCGTTGCAGGATCACCGCGGCCGCCACGGCATCGTCGGGCGCATGCGTACCCAGCAGACGTTGGGCCTCCATGCTGGAGCCGCGTTCGTCGACCAGCTCGACGGCCAGCCCGAAGCGTCCATGCAATTGGTTGGCGAAGCGCCGGCAGCGCACGGTGGCGGACTGCTCGCCGCCATCGGCGGCCAGCGCCAGGCCCACAATGGCGCGTTGCGGCTGCCACTCTTGCAGCAACTGCGCAATGCGGCCAAAGCGCGCGTCGCGCGTTTCCGAAAAGATGATTTCAAGCGGGCGCGCCTGCCGCGTCAGCGTGTTGCCGATCGCGATGCCGATTTTCTTTTCGCCAAAGTCGAATGCCAGCAGGGTCTCTTCAGGCATGCCCCGCACCGCCGGACAGCATGACAGGATCGATGCCCAGCAGCTTCAAGGCGGCCGGGTAGCGATCTTCGGGCGGCACGTCGAAAATGATGTCGGCGTCGGCCCCCACGCTCAGCCAGGCGTTCTGCGCCATTTCGCTTTCAAGCTGGCCGCCGCCCCAGCCCGCGTAGCCCAGGGTAACCAGCATGCGCGCCGGGCCGTTGCCATCGGCCACGGCCTGCAATACGTCGCGCGAGGTGGTCAGCGCCAGTTCGCCCAGCTTGATGCTGGAACTGTAATCGCCCGCCGGCGCGTGCAGGACGAAGCCGCGGTCGGTTTGCACCGGCCCGCCGAAGAATACGGGCGAATCTTTCACCGGCCGGATCTCGAGCTCGAGGTCGATGCGTTCGAACAGGCTGGCCAGGGTCAGGTCGGTAGGCCGGTTGATGACCAGGCCCAGCGCCCCCCGCACCGTGTGTTCGCAGACATAGATGACCGACCCCGCCAGGCTGCCTTCGACCATCTGCGGCATGGCGATCAGGAACTGATTGGAAAAATCGGTGGCCGGCGCGTCGTTGGCGTCTTCGTCGTCGGCTTGCGTATCGTGGTTTTCGTCGGTCATGGCGACCCTTTGGGCTGGACACAGGCGGCCGGGCCGCTGACGGCCGGGACACCCGCGAGATCAGATTTCCATCAGTTCGAAGTCTTCTTTGCGGGCACCGCATTCAGGACAGACCCAGTTCGGCGGTACATCTTCCCAGCGGGTCCCGGGTGCGATGCCTTCATCGGGCAAGCCTGCCTCTTCATCGTATACCCAACCACAAATCAGACACATCCAAGTACGCATAGTTCTCTTTTCTCTGTTACATCGACTGGAGCCTGCCCCCGGAAGCGGGCAAAGCGCGAGGCGCATCCATTAGAATGGGGCAATCTTACCGAAACCCAATAGGGGTTGCCCGATTTGCCGTTGCGCAGCCGGAGCCCGCCCCCTCTTTTCACGCAGCACGTGGCCCCTGTGACTCCCCCCCTTATCCTGATTTTCGGGCCTATCGACCCCTCTGGCGCCGACGGCCTGCCTGCCGACGCGGTAACCTGCGCGCGCCTGGGCTGCCACGGCCTGGCCGCGGCCACCGCCCTGACCGTGCAGGATACCGCCGGTATCGAAGAAATCCACCCCGTGTCGCCCGACCTGCTCGACGACCAGGCCCGCTGCCTGCTCGAAGACATGCCGGTGCAGGCCATCAAGGTCGGCGGGCTGTTCAGCGCTGAAGCGGCCAGCGTGGCCGCCCAGGTGGCGGCCGACTACAACCAGGTGCCGCTGGTGCTGCACCTGGGTCAGCGCGGCCTGCCGGCGCACGACGCCGCCTCGCAGGACGACGCCGACGACCTGCTCGCCGCCACGCTGGAACTGGTGCTGCCGCAGACCGACCTGGTGGTGGTCGAACACTTGAAGCTGGCGCAATGGCATGCCGATGGCGATATCGACATCGGCGAAGCGCCCAGCCCCATGCACGCCTTGGTGGCGGGCGGTGCGCAGTGGGTGCTGGTGCTGGGCGCTCCGGTGCGCCCCGGGCACCATGCCAACGTACTGCTGGGCCCGGACGGCCAGACGGCCACCTGGCCGTGGCAAGCGCCGCCTGAACGCAATGGCGACACCGGCGGCGTGGCCGCCACCGCCGTCGCGGCCATGCTGGCCCAGGGGCTGGACATGCCCAAGGCGGTCGAACAGGCGCTGCGCCATGCCGACGAAACCGTCGGAGCCGCCTTCCTGGCAGGCATGGGCCGGCGTATTCCCAACCGCCTCGGCACGCCATGAGCCCGCCCAAGGTGCCTACCGCAGTGCGCAGCACGAAGGTACTTCCATGACCAGTTTGCGCTTTCCCGCCGGCCTGTATGGCGTGACCCCCGAATGGGACGACACCGACCGCCTGCTGGACGCCGTGCGCCAGGCGGCGGCGGGAGGCATGGCCGCCCTGCAATTGCGCCGCAAGAACGCCACGGTGGCGCAGCGTGCCGCACAGGCCCGTGCCCTGGCGCCGCTATGCCGCGAACTG
>DASPIV010000436.1:0-3491 GCA_035628955.1 Bordetella sp. | reverse complement strand
CAGGGCGGCCAGCAAGTCCAGCACCTTGCCCGCCTCGCCGCCCTGCAGTTCGGCGCGGATCTTGCGGGCCACGCCACGCCATTCGGCATCGCTAGTCACTGCCTTGGCCTGGCTCACCAGTTCAGGGCTGGGTGACAGAATGGGCAGCCAGACATCGTAATAATCGCGGCGCGCGAATTCAGCCTTGGGCACGCCGCGCGGCGGACGCCGCACGGTGCCTATGCGCAAGCCTTCGCCGGGCGCTCGCGGCGCCCCCAATTGGACAATGCGGATGCTCATGGATGCCTCGCAAGCGAGTGAACCGTCATGGCCGTGACGGAGGACGGCCGGCTATGGCTGCCGGCCCTGCAGCCGGTACACCAGAGTGTCGAGCTGAGTCAGCCCGCGTTCGGCGAACTTGGGCTCTTTGGCCAGGATATCGCGCCGGTCGATCAGCAGCGCATCGGAATGCCCCGCATACACCGCCTGTACTTCGTCGTCGCGCACCGAGAACGGCGGGCCTTCCATCTGGCTCTGGTCGTAGTCCAGCGTAATGAGCAGGCCCCGGTATGCAGGGGACAACTGGCCATACACATGCCTGGCATAGCGCGCGCGCATGCCGGGTGGCAGCGCCACCAGCGCGGCGCGGTCGTAGGCGCCCACGCAATCGCCCAGCACATCGGCGCCCAGATCGAAGATGTCGCCGCAATAGATTTCGATATCGCCGGCCGCGTAGTAGCGCCCCGGCCCGGCCTCGCGCACCAGGGCCTGCAGGCCCTGCTCGGCGTAGAACTGCTCTACCGCCAATGCCGACAACTCCACCCCCAGCACCCGGTAGCCCTGCTGCGCCAGCCAGACCATGTCCAGCGACTTGCCGCACAAGGGCACCAGCACGCGGCTGCCGGCAGGCAGTTGCAGCGCAGGCCAATACTTGGCCAGCAGCGGCGTCACCCGCGCCTGATGAAAATGAGTATGCCCGCCGCGCCAGCGCTCGAGCCAGAAATCCGCATCCATGCGTTTGCCTCTGTGGTTACGTCTACAGGTTCGAATCGTATTGTAGAGATGCCTGGCCCGCTTGGCGCGCGGGCGGCGAAACAGCCGCCAGGAACTCGGCCAGATGTGCCAGGATGGCTTCTGGCGCGTCTTCCTGCATCAGGTGGCCCGCGTGCGGCACGGGGCGGAAATCGGCACGCGCGAAGCGCTGCGCCAGTGCACGGCCCCGTTCGATAGGCAGCCAGTCATCCGCTACGCCCCACAGAATCATCACGGGGCAGCGGATCTCGCCGTAGCGATGTTCGATGTCATCGGTATAGCGCTGGTCGGCCTGGGCGGCCTGCCGATAAAAAGCAGCCTGGCCCACGGCGCCCGTCCAGGGCAAGGTGTACAGCGCCATGACGTCGTCGGCCAGCGGCCGATGGGCAGCGCCCTGGATATAGGCTTTCAGGATGGCGGCATGGATATAGGGCGGCATGCCCGCGCAGGCGGCTTCGTGCTGGCGCGCATGCCGCGCAAAAGGCGAGCCCCAGGGCGCCAGTGCCACCGCGTCGATCAAGGTCAGGCTGCCGTAGGCGCAGCCTTCCAGCAATGCCGCGCGCAGTGCGGTGGCGCCGCCGAAATCGTGTGCCACCACGTCGGGCGCCGCCAGTTTCCAGTGGCGCAGCAGCGCGGCGAACAAACGCCCTTGGGTGGCCAGCGACACATCTTGTCCGGCACGCTGTTCCGACTGCCCGTAGCCCAGCAAGTCGTAGACGTACACCTGCCGGCCCCGCGCCAGCAGGGGCACCATGCGGCGCCACACCGCCGACGAAAACGGCGTGCCGTGCAGCAGCACCAGCGGCCGGCCCTGCCCCCATATGCCGTAGCGCACCGCCTGGCCTTCGAAATCGTAACGGTGCGCCAGGTCCAGCGGCGCAATCGGGTTGACGGAATTCATGATAACCCTTTAAATGCGTTTTAACAGTTAAGTCATGACCACCTTAATCTAACCGTTTATTTCGGTCAATACAGTTATATGAATTCGCACTCGACTGGCCCGCGCTGGACGGCCGACACCTTGGTCGGCGGACACCCGTACCTGGACTTCCTGAATACCGGCGGCGGCTCTACCAAGGCGCGCGACGCGTCGCACTTCGACGGCTGGGCCGATGCGCTCGATTGGCTGGGCATGGCGGGCCTGGCCAGCGCGGCCGAGCGGCGCATGCTGGCGCGCCTGGCGGGCGGCAAGGGCGCGGGCGCGGCGCTGAATCGCCTGGTCGCACAGCGCGAAAGCGGCTATATGGTGCTGTCGGCGGTCGCCCGCGACGCGGCCCCTCCCGAGGCGGCCCGGCTGCACCTGGAAAATGATATCCGCCTGGCGCTGCGCCATGCCGCGCTGCCGCTGTTCCCCGACCGCCAGAATCTGTGGCAAGTGGATGCGAGCGCCGCGGGGCTGGACTTGCCGCGCCACCGGCTCGCGCTGTCCGCGCAAGGCCTGATCGCCGACGGCCTGCTGCCGCGCCTGCATGAATGCGAGGCTTGCACCTGGTTGTTCCTGGATACCTCGCGCGGAAAGCGGCGCCGCTGGTGCTCGATGGCCACCTGCGGCAACCGTGCCAAGGCGCGGCGCCACTACCAGGCCCGGCAAGCGGCTGGCTAGCAGCGCCCGGCCGCGGGACAGCGCGGGTCTGGTAAACGGGCCGGCCATCGTCTTGCGGCCGCATGGCGTTCGGCCCGTACAACCAGCACGATGCCCGCCACCGACACCGCCATGCCCAGCAGCATCAGCCATGACAAAGGTTCATCGAACATGAACCAGGCCCACACGGCAGTGACGCCCGGGCTCAGGTACAGCACGCTGGCCACGCGGTTGGGCGACGAGGCCCGCAGGCATATCCAGTACAAGCCGTAGCCGCCCAGTGTCGACAACAAGGCCGTCCAGGCCACGCTGACGGCAAAGCCGGCGGTCAGCGGCGGCTGCAAGCTGCCTTCCATGCCGGCCAATACGGCGAACACCAGGGCCGACGCGGCGCATTGCAGCCACAAATTGGCCGCCAAGCCCAGGGGCGGCCGACGCAGGGCAGTCCCGGCGTCGTGCCCATGCGCCTGCCACAGCGTGGCCACTGCCAGCGACAGCATGCCCAGCACCGGCAGCGTATACGCCCACCACGGCGCGCTGCCCGCCGCCAGGGTACCCCGCAATACCAGCAGGACGCCGGCCAGGCCCACCACCAGCCCCAGCCACATGCGTGCGCTTACTGCCCGGCGCAGCGCCAGGCTGCTCAGCAGCGCCGTACCCAGCGGCAGCAAGTCGGCCATCAGCGCCGCCAGCGCGGCCGGCACGCCCAGCTCTACGCCCTTGACCACACCGGCCAGATAGCCCGCCATTGCCAGCAGCCCGATGGCAGCATGGCGGGCCCACGACATTGCCGATGCGCGGCGCAGGTCGGCCAGCGCCCAGGGCAATAACAGCAGCACGACCGCCACGCAGCGCCAGAACACCACCAGGAAGGCCGGCGCATGGTCGACGGCATAGC
>DASPIV010000435.1:0-3892 GCA_035628955.1 Bordetella sp. | reverse complement strand
CATGCATGCCTTGGTGGTGAATCTGCTGGATATGGCTCGCCTGCAGAGCCATGCCGCGCCCCTGCGCATGGAATGGCAATCGATCGAAGAACTGGTCGGAGCCGCCCTGGCAGCCATGCGCGAAGCCCTGGCCGGCCATCGCGTCAGCGTGGCGCAATTGTCGGCGCTGCCGTTGGTGGAGTGCGACGGCGTGCTGGTGGAACGGGTGCTGTGCAATTTGTTGGAGAATGCCGCCAAGTATGCGTCGCCGGGCGGTGAAATCCGCCTCGAGGCCTATGCCCAGGATGGCCTGTTGCACGTCGCCGTCACCGACCAGGGCCCAGGCGTTCCCGCTGGCGACGAACGGCGTATTTTCGAGAAATTCACCCGTGGCGAACGCGAGTCCGCGACGCCCGGCGTGGGCCTGGGCCTGGCCGTGTGCGAGGCCATTGTCCATGCCCATCGCGGCCGCATATGGGTCGAACCGGCGGCCGGCCGGCCTGGTGCGCGCTTTGTGTTTACCTTGCCGCTGGGTATCGTGCCGGCAGTGCAGCCCGATATCGCCTGATTGCCGACTATGTTCGACTACACGCCCCAGATACTGCTGATTGAAGACGACCCGCATATCCGCCGTTTCGTCCGGATGGCGCTCGACGGCGAGGGTTGCCAGGTGTTCGAGGCCGAAACCGTGCAGCGAGGGCTTATCGAAGCCGGCACGCGGCAACCCGATGCCATCATCCTGGACCTGGGGCTGCCCGATGCCGATGGCATGGTACTGATCCGCGAATTGCGCGGCTGGACCGAAGTGCCCGTGTTGGTGCTGTCCGCGCGTACCGCCGAGGCCGACAAGATCGCCGCGCTCGATGCGGGAGCCGACGATTATCTGGCCAAGCCGTTCGGGGTGGGCGAGTTGTTGGCCCGCTTGCGGGTGTTGTTGCGCCGCCATGGGCGCGGCGGCGCTGGCCAGCCGGCCGAGATCGTCTTCGGACCGGTGCGGGTCGACTTGGCGCGCCGCGAGGTCACGCGCGACGGGCAGCATGTGCATTTGACCGCCATCGAGTACCGGCTGCTTGCCGTGCTGCTGTCGCGCCGCGGCAAGGTCATGACCCACCGGGAACTGCTGCGCGAGGTCTGGGGCCCCGCGCATGTAGAGCATGCGCATTATCTGCGCATCTATATGGGCCACCTGCGGCAAAAGCTCGAGGCCGATCCGGCGCAGCCACGGTATTTATTGACTGAAGTCGGCGTGGGGTACCGGTACGCGGATTAGGCGCCGCGCGGGTGCGGTGGGTGTGGCGGATATCCCATGGCGCAACGACGGTCCGGCTTCTTACAATGAACTGAATGATGCCCGCATGGTCCATGCATAGGCGTGGACGCATTCTGCCATGCGCAGCCCTTTACTGGAGTGCCCGATGAAGCTGTTTTCTCCCTTGTTTCTTGCCGCCGCGACCATCCTGGCCGTGCCCGCCGCGGCAGCGCCTGTCACCTACGATATCGACCCTTCGCACACCTACCCCAGCTTCCAGGCCGACCATATGGGCGGCTTGTCGACCTGGCGTGGCAAATTCAACCAGACTTCCGGCGTGATCGTGCTGGATCGGGCGGCGCGCAGCGGCACCATCGACATCACGGTGCAGATCGATTCCATCGATTTCGGGCACGACGAAATGAACCGCCACGCGGTGGCGCCCGATATCTTCGACGCGGCGCGCTACCCTACGGCCACTTTCAAGGGCCGTTTCACCCAGTTCGACGGCGACCGTCCCGACGAGGCAGAAGGCGAGTTCACGCTGCGCGGCGTCACGCGCAAGCTGAAGCTGGACATCGACGATTTCAAGTGCATGCAGCATCCCATGGAAAAGCGCGAGGTCTGCGGCGCCGACGTTTCCACCTCATTCAACCGTGGCGACTACGGGCTGGACTTCGCCCTGGACATGGGCTTCAAGCCGCAAGTCGAGCTGGACATTCAGGTCGAGGCGCAGCGCCGGCCCTAGCGCCAAACACTTGGGAGCGCGGGTATGGCGTTTGCTGCGCAGGCATATCCCCAAGGAGATACCATGATTTCGGAACGATTGCGGCGGTTGCGCCATATTGTGGAATTCGCGGCCGACCGTAGCGGCGACTACCTGGAATTGGCCGGTATCGAGTTGTCGCTGTACCGGTCGGCCCTGGTGACCACGCTGATCAGCTGCGTGGCGCTGTTGTTCTGCGCGCTGGGCACCCTGGCCTTCGTGTCGGTGGCCGCCGTGGTCAGTTTCTGGGACACCGAGTACCGCCGGTTGGCGGCCTGGCTGGTGGCCGGCGCCTGGTTGCTGATCACGCTGGTCGCGCTGGCCATCGCCAATCGGAATGCGCCCCGCGAATCCCCCTTTGCCGAACTGAGCCGCCAGGTACGTCTGGATACGGCCGCTGCCCGGAGCCATCATGCCCA
Source organism: Bordetella sp. (assembly GCA_035628955.1). Lineage (GTDB taxonomy): Bacteria > Pseudomonadota > Gammaproteobacteria > Burkholderiales > Burkholderiaceae_B > Bordetella_A. The sequence goes on along the minus strand of DASPIV010000435.1, from coordinate 1,479 downwards.
AGACCACCACCCAGGCTGACAAGCAGGCCCTGCTGGCCAAGATGGAAAGCGACCGGCGCGAACTGGCCGATGCGTTCGGCCGCGCCGCGTTTTCAGGCCCGCCATCCAAAGGATGGGCGTCGACCACGGCATTGGCCGCCGGTGCGGCGCTGGGTTGGCCGCGGTTTCTGAAGAAGCCGCTGCGCGCCATGGCCGTGGTGGCAATGCGCGACCGTCTGGCTTCAGTGTTGCGGCGGCGCCATGTGCGGCGTGTCAGCGCGCCGCTGCCCGATGCCGAAATTGCGCGCCTGGCGCAACTGGTGGCCGACCTGCGGGCCTCGGCCGCGCAGTCGGCCGATCCGCAGGACATCGAGCAACTGCGCCGCCAGCTCGACGAGCACGTGCATCGATTGCGCGCCTTGCGCGCTGCCGGAACCGACGCGCCGCCCTCTACAACCTGAAGTGCCGGCGTAGCACGCCTTCCAGCATGTCGGCCGCCGGCGATGGACGGGCGCTCGGGTCGCGCAGCACCATTACTTCGTGCGGCGCCAGCCTGGGCAGGCCGCCGATCACTCGCATGCGCGCGGTGAGGCGGCTGCGATCCACGGCCCCGATGCCCAGCCCCGCTTCGACGCAGGCCTCGACAGCACGGCTGGATGGGCTGGCCAGCACCACGCGCCAACTGCGTCCGGCTTGCGTCAAGCCATCGATCATGGCGGTGCGGTAGGGACAATCGGCGGCATGCAATGCCAAGGGCAGCGGCTCGGGCAACGGGCCGGCCATGACGCTGCCGGCCACCCACACGGGTGTCGTGCGGGCCAATGCCTGCTTGTTGCCCCGGCCGGCCACGGGCTGCACCGACACTGCCAGGTGCAGGCGGCGGCGCGCGATCTGGTCGCGCAGCGCCAGGCTGGGGGCCGTGGAGACTTCCAGCGTGATACCCGGCCAGGCCGCCGTGAACGGCGGCAGAATATCGCGAATGACGTGTTCCGCGTATTCATCGGGGATTCCCAGCCGGATGCGGCCCGCAAGCGGTGTGGCTTGCAGCTCGTGCATGATGCGGTCATGGGCATCGAGCAGTTCGGCGGTGCGGTGCATGAAACGCTGGCCCAGCGCCGTCAGCGACACCGACTGGTTGTCGCGTTCGAACAGGCGCCCGCCGGCCAGGGCTTCCAGCCGCTGTATATGCACGCTGACGGCAGCCGGGCTTTTATGGACCTGGGCGGCGGCGGCGCGAAACCGGCCCAGGCGCGCCACCGCATGAAAGGTGCGCAGCAGTTCGATATCCAGGGTATGCGGCATGATTTATAAAAACAGAACTATGGGTTGAAAGTATTTTGATTTATTGAATGATGCGGGGGCGTTAAGGTCAAGTGTCCATCTTGCGGAAAACTTGCCGATGCCCCATTGCAGGCCCTGGTTTGCGCATTGCAACCGCGTCACTCTTGCAGGCGTGGCACTGCCATTGTTGCTGCTCGAGGCTGCGCTGGTCGTGGCATG
>DASPIV010000434.1:0-6228 GCA_035628955.1 Bordetella sp. | reverse complement strand
GGAACCGCAAACGACGATCTGGTGAGTCATCGTGCGCTGGGCTCCCCGGCTTGTTTCGGCCACAGCACCCACATCTGGCCGCGCTGCTTCATGCGGCCGGCTTGTGCGCCGGCGTCATCGCCAAAGCCCCAATAGAAGTCGGCGCGCGCCGCGCCCCGGATAGCCGTGCCGGTGTCCTGCGCGAACACCAGGCGCTGCAACGGCCGCTCGGATGCCGGCCAGGTGGTGGAGAGGTACACGGGGGCGCCCAGCGGCACGAAGCCGGCATCGACGGCAATGGACCGGCGCGGCGCCAGCGGGATGCCATAGGCCCCCTTGGGACCCAGTTCGGGGTCGACCACGGCTTCTTCGCGGAAGAACACCACGGCGGGATTGGCATTGAGCATTTCCGGCACGCGCGCCGGGTTGCGCTGCGCCCAGGCACGGATGTTCTGCATGGACGCCTGGTCGGCGCGCAGTTCGCCTTGGGCGATCAGCCAGCGGCCGATGGATGCGTAGGGTTGCCCATTGTGGTCGGCGTAGGCCAGCCGGATGGTCGTGCCGGCATCGGGGCCGTCGGTCAGCAGCACGCGGCCCGAGCCCTGCACCTGCAGGAAGAAGTTGTCGACGGGATCGTCGATCCAGACGATGGCCGGCGGCCGCTTGCCGGAGGATTCGATGGCGGCGCGCGTGTCGTAGGGCACCACGCGCTTGCCTGCCAGCTTGCCGCGCACCCGCTTGCCCGCCAATTCGGGGTACACCCCCCCCAGGTCGATGGTGAGCAGGTCTTCGGGCACCGCGTACAGCGGCCATTGATAGGCCCCACCCTGCCGCCGCGAGCCGCGCACCAGCGGCTCGTAATAGCCCGTGACCGTATTCGAGGCCGGGCGATTGTCGGCGCCGTTCAAGCGCCATGGCTGCAGATAAGTTTGCAGGAACTGGCGCACGCCAGCCGCATCGGTGGGCGCGCGGGCCGGGTCGGCGGCGGCCGCGCAGACAGGCTGCCAGGCGCGCGGGGTGGCGCGCGCCGGCGCCGCCAGGTTGCCGCTGGTAGGCCGCATCAGGCCCTTGCAGTTGCGGATGAACAAGGGCCAGAACTGAGACAGGTCGTCGTTGGACCAGCCCGGCAGGTCGGCCCAGTTGGCGCGCTGGAACCGCCCGCCCAGCGTGCGCGCCGGCGTATCGCGCAAGGCCGACAGCGGCGGCACCACCAGGGGCCCCGTTACCGAGGGCGTGGCGGCACCCGGCATGCCCGGCTGGCCCGGCCCGCCGGGTTCGGGCGGGACTTCGGGCAGACTGCACGCCGCCAACAGCGGAGGCAGGCACAACAGGCTAAGAAAGCGCTTCATGGGCATGACAGGAAAAGAGAGAGGCAGCCGGGGCCGTCAATGCAGCGTACGCGGCATGGCCAGCAGGAATTCGGCGATGGGCACTTCGAACGGGATGCCGTTCTCGCCCACGCAATGGTAGGTGCCCCGCATGGTACCCACCGGCGTGTTCAGCGGACAGCCGCTGGTGTATTCGAAGGTTTCGCCCGGTGCCAGCAGGGGCTGCTGCCCCACCACCCCCAGGCCGCGCACTTCTTGCACACGCTGGTTGCCATCGGTGATGATCCAATGGCGGCTGATGACCTGCGCGGGATGTTCGCCGCTATTGGTGATACGCACGGTATAGGCGAACACATACTGCTGTTCGGCGGGATCGGATTGCTCGGGCACGAAGCGCGGAGCAACGGTGACGGTCAAGTCGTACGGTTTCAAGGGCCTTTCCCGGTGGCACAAGGCGGTTGAGCGGCACGCCGCAAGGTCGGCGAAGCAGGCCAGGCGGCATTCAAGTGCGGCAAACTACAATAATGGCACATTATGCCCGCGGAAATCCCGATCATCATGCCAACTCCATCCCCGGCCACCACGCTCATCGCCCCCAGCATCCTGTCCGCCGACTTTGCCCGGCTGGGCGAAGAAGTGCGCAATGTCGTCGCCGCTGGCGCCGACTGGATCCACTTCGACGTGATGGACAACCACTATGTGCCCAACCTGACCATCGGGCCGATGGTGTGTGCCGCGATCCGGCCGCACGTGCAAGTACCCATCGATGTGCACCTGATGGTCGAACCGGTAGACGAACTGGTGCCGCAGTTTGCCAAGGCGGGCGCCAACGTCATCACGTTCCACCCCGAGGCCTCGCGCCACGTGCACCGCACCCTGTCGCTGATCCGCGACCATGGCTGCAAGGCCGGGCTGGTGTTCAACCCGGCCAGTCCGCTGGAGGCCATGGACCATGTGATGGACTTGCTGGACGTGGTGCTGCTGATGTCGGTCAACCCGGGTTTCGGGGGCCAGAGCTTCATTCCGGCCACGCTGCACAAGCTGCGCGACGCCCGTGCCCGCATCGACCGCTGGACCCAGGCGGGCGGCCAACCCATCCTGCTCGAAGTCGATGGCGGCGTGAAAATCGACAACATCGCGCAAATCCGCGCGGCCGGCGCCGATACTTTTGTGGCGGGCTCGGCCATTTTCGGCCAGCCCGATTACGCGAAGGTCATCCAGGCCTTGCGCGGCGAAATCGCCAAAGCCGGCACCCTGGCAGCCTGAGGCCCCCATGACCACTTTCCACGCGGTGCTGCTCGACCTGGACGGCACCCTGCTCGACTCTATTCCCGACCTGGCGCATGCCGCCAACGCCATGCGCATCGAACTGGGCATGCCGACCCTGCGCGAAGACGTGGTGGCCACGTTCGTGGGCAAGGGTGTCGACAACCTGGTGCGCCGCGCGCTGGCCGGCTCGCTGCACGACGCCGACCCCGGTCCGGCCCTGTTCGAGCAGGCCCGCGAGTCGTTCTACCGGCACTACCACCTGGTCAACGGCGACAAGGCCGCGGTGTTCGAAGGAGTGATCGAGGGCCTGAAAGCCATGCGCGCCCAGGGCCTGAAACTGGCCGTGGTCACCAACAAGCCTACCGAATTCACCCTGCCGCTGCTGCAGCGCACCGGCTTGGCGGGGTTTTTTCAGGAAGTGGTGTGCGGCGATACCTGCGTGCGCCGCAAGCCCGATCCCGACCAGATGCTGTATGCCTGCGAACGCCTGGGCGTGTCCCCCGCACAGGCGGTGGCCATCGGCGATTCGATCAATGATGCCCTGGCCGGCCGCGCCGCGGGCATGCACGTGCTGGCCGTGCCCTATGGCTACAACGAAGGCCAGGACGTGCGCGGACTGGATGTCGATGGTATAGTTGCCAGCATCGTCGATGCCGCCCAGTGGATTTCGCTCTGGAACACCGACCGGAAGCCGGGCGCGGGCCTACCCGCCACCCCCGCTGCCGGCCCGGCCGTCTCGTAGCAGCCCAGGCGCACCGGCAATCCTGAACTTGATACCCGTTTACATGAACGCTCGCCCCCTGACCCAAATGCGCAACGCCTCGTGGCGTTGGTGGCGTTTGTCTTCCGGGTGGCGATGATTCCCTTCCCGGCCCTGGACGCATCTGCCGCCTAGTGCCGAAGCTGTATGGAAAACAGCGCCAAAGCCCGGAACCGCAACTGGACCGGGCTTTTTTGTTGGGGCGCCCGGTCCGTAGATCCAGAAAACTACGAGACCGCACATGACCGAGATTGAATTCAACGCACTGGCCGCGCAGGGATACAACCGCATTCCCCTGGTGGCCGAGACCTATGCCGACCTGGACACCCCGCTGGCCATCTACCTGAAGCTGGCCCATAGCGGCCCGCAAGGCGGACGCATGAGCTGCCTGATGGAATCGGTGGTGGGCGGCGAACGTTTCGGACGCTATTCGTTCATAGGCCTGCCGGCGAGCACCGTGATCCGCGCCAGCGGCACGCTGGCCGAAGTGCTGCGCGACGGCAAGGTCGTCGAAACGCACGAAGGCGACCCACTGGCCTTCATCGAGCAGTACCAGGCCCGCTTCAAGGTGGCGCTGCGCCCCGGCATGCCGCGCTTCTGCGGCGGCCTGGCCGGCTATTTCGGCTACGACACCGTGCGGCATATCGAGCCGCGGCTGGGTCCGGCGGTCAAGCCGTTTCCGGCCGGCATGGACGGCGGCACGCCCGACATCATGCTGATGCACGTCGATGAGCTGGTGATCGTGGACAACCTGGCCGGCCGCACCTACCTGATGGTGTATGCCGACCCTACCCAGCCCGAGGCCTACAGCCGTGCCCAGCGCCGCCTGCTGGACCTGCGCGGGCGGTTGCGCCGGCCGGTGGAAATTCCGTACAGCCACGCCAGCATGCAGACCGACGAGCGGCGCGATTTCAAGAAAGAAGACTATCTGGCCGCCGTGCGCCGGGCCAAGGAATACATCGCGGCCGGCGACTTGATGCAGGTGCAGGTGGGCCAGGTCATCGCCAAGCCGTTTCGCGATGCACCGCTATCGCTGTACCGCGCGCTGCGTTCGCTGAACCCCTCTCCGTACATGTATTTCTGGAACTTCGGCGACTTCCAGGTGGTGGGCGCGTCGCCCGAGATCCTGGTGCGCCAGGAACAGGTCAACGACCAGGGCGTAGCCAAGTCGCAGGTCACCATCCGCCCGCTGGCCGGCACGCGCAAGCGCGGCTCCACGCCCGAGCAAGACCTGGCGCTGGCCGAAGAGCTGCGCGCCGACCCGAAAGAAATCGCCGAACACGTCATGCTGATCGACCTGGCGCGCAATGATGTGGGCCGGGTGGCCGAGGTGGGTTCGGTGAAGCTGACCGACACCATGACTATCGAGCGCTATTCGCACGTGATGCATCTGGTGTCGAACGTGACGGGCACCTTGAACACCGGCATGAGCAGCATGGACGTGCTGCGCGCCACCTTCCCGGCCGGCACGCTGACCGGTGCGCCCAAGGTGCGCGCCATGGAGATCATCGATGAACTGGAACCCGTGCGCCGCGGCATCTACGGCGGCGCGGCCGGCTACCTGAGCTACGGCGGCGAAATGGATGTGGCCATTGCCATCCGCACCGGCGTGATCAAGAACGGCATGCTGTATGTGCAGGCCGCCGCGGGCATCGTGGCCGATTCCAACCCCGAGCTCGAATGGGCCGAGACCGAAGCCAAGGCGCGCGCCGTGCTGCGTGCCGCCGAGCAGGTGCAGCATGGCCTGGACGAACCGATCTAAGGCCCTGCAGATGCCCACGACGCCTCGGTGCCTCGGAACGGTGCCTGACATCCTGGCGGGAGTCCGACACCTGAACACACCTGAAGACCCGAAAATTTCCAGCAAGCTCGCAACCCATTTCGCAGGTGCCCCATGCTTTTAATGCTAGATAACTACGATTCCTTCACCTACAACCTGGTGCAGTATTTTGGCGAGCTGGGCGTAGAGGTGCGGGTGGCCCGCAACGACCAGATCACTCTGGACGAAATCGCCGCCATGAAGCCTGACCGCATTTGCGTGTCGCCCGGGCCGTGCTCGCCGGCCGAGGCCGGTGTGTCGGTGGCGCTGATCCAGCGCTTTGCCGGCCAGGTGCCCATCCTGGGCGTGTGCCTGGGCCACCAGGCCATCGGCGCGGCCTACGGCGGCGATATCGTGCGGGCCCAGCAGATCATGCATGGCAAGACGGTGCAGGTGACGCACCGCGGCACCGATGTGTTCGCCGGCCTGCCGTCGCCGTACACGGTGATCCGCTACAACTCGCTGACCATTGCGCCCGACACCGTGCCCGACTGCCTGGAAGTGACCGCCACCGCGCCCGACGGCGACATCATGGGTATACGGCACAAGACGCTGCCCGTGTACGGGGTACAGTTCCATCCCGAGTCCGTGCTGAGCGAGCACGGGCATGATCTGCTGCGCAATTTCCTGAATATCCGATAACAAGGGGACAACATCATGACCATCTCGCCCACCGAAGCCCTGACGCGTTGCATCGAACACCGCGAAATCTTCCACGATGAAATGCTGCACCTGATGCGCATGCTGATGCGCGGCGAAATGTCGCCGCAGATCGCCAGCGCGCTGCTCATGGGCTTGCGCGTAAAGAAGGAAACCGTCGGCGAGATCACCGCGGCGGCGCAGGTCATGCGCGAGTTCGCCACGCCGGTGCAGACGCCCTATCCCGAACAGTTGCTCGACATGTGCGGCACCGGGGGCGACGGCAGCCATACCTTCAATATCTCCACCGCCGCCATGTTCGTGGCCGCCGCCGCCCAGGTGAAGATCGCCAAGCACGGCAACCGCAGCGCCTCGTCGTCATCGGGCAGCGCGGATGTGCTGGAAGCGCTGGGCGCCAACGTGCAGCTGAGCCC
>DASPIV010000433.1:0-2993 GCA_035628955.1 Bordetella sp. | reverse complement strand
GCGTGGAGCTGGTTCGCGACCGCCTTGCCAAGACGCCGGCCGACACCGAGACCACGGCCGTTCATCAGCTGCTGCGCGAAGAAGGCGTGCTGGTGGGCCATTCCGGCTTCTACAAGAATGTGCTGCGCATCTGCCCGCCGCTGATCATCACGCCCGAAGACGGCGAGTTCCTGGTGGCCGCGCTGGAACGCGCGTTCGCGCGCTACGCGGGCTGAACCTTCAGCGCTTGCGCGGCCCCTGCGCCATGACTTCGCGCAGGCAGCCGGCCAGCACGCGGATGCCGGGCTCGATCTGCTCGGCGGCGATGGACGAATAGCCCAGACGGAAGTAATTGCGCGGCGCCTTGGCCGCCAGGTAGAAGTCCGCGCCCGCGTCGAACAGTACGCCTTCGGCGCGGGCGCGCTCGCGCACCGTGCCCATGTCGACTCCGTCTGGCGCGCGCAGCCATAGCGCCGAGCCGCCTCGCGGCGGTTCGAATTCCACTTGCGGCATGTGCCGGGCCAGTGCGTGACACAGTATCTGGGCGCGTTCGCGATACGCTTTCACCAGGCGCGGCAGCAAGGCATCGTAGTGCCCCAGCGACAAGAACAACGCCGCGGTGCGCTGGTTGTTGGCCGGCGGGTGGCGCAGCATCAGGCGCCGCAGCACGCGGGCTTCGCGTATCAGCGCGGCCGGGGCGACCAGGTAACCGATGCGCAAGCCGGCCGCCACCGTCTTGGACAGGCTGCCTATGTAGATGACCCGCCCACTGGTATCGAGCGCCTTGATCGAAGGGGTGGAGCCGCCTTCGAAACTGAGTTCGCTGTCGTAGTCGTCTTCCACCACGATGAAGTTGGAACGCGTCGCGGCCTGCAGCAGCTCGATCCGTTCCATCAGCGACATGGTGCGGCCCGACGGGTTCTGGTGACTGGGGCAAACGAACACATAATCGCAGCCATCGAGCTTGGCCCCGAATCCGGGTCCCATGGCCACGCCGCGCATCGGCACCGAGAAGAACCGGCACAGATTCTTCAGGTCGGGATATCCCGGGTCTTCCAGGCCCACGCAGCGCGCGTGGCGGAACATCAGCCCCCCCACCAGGAACATGGCGTGCTGCGCCCCCAGCGTGATCAGGATTTCGTCGGGCGAAACCGAAATACCGCGCCGGCGCAGCACCCGGGCCTGTATCTGGCGTATCAGCAGGGTGTCATCGCGGTCGGTGCTGTCGCCCGCCCAATCGCGCACGGCCATCTTGCGCATGGCCAGCTGGCTGGCTTCGCGCCAGTCGCTGGCGGGAAACAGCGTGGCATCGAACTGCCCAAACACAAACGGATAGGGATAGCGTTGCCAGTCTTGCGGCTTGTACAACTGCGGCAGGTCGGCCAGCGACGGCCGCAGGTGCGCTGCCCAATCGAACTGCGCCAGGCCTTGCAGCGCGGGGGGCGCACCCACCTGGCCGGCGGCGGCCGCCCCTTGCACGCCCACGCTGTGGCCGCTGCGCGCTTCAGACGCCAGGTAGCCCTCTTCGACCAGGCGCTCATAGGCAAGCAGCATCGTGTTGCGGCTGACACCCAGCACCCGCGCCAAGGTGCGCGTGGCGGGCATGGGTGCCCCGGGCAACAGGCGCCGGTCGAGAATGGCCTGCACGACGGACTCGCGAATCTGGGCCTGCAATGTCACCGCGCTGTCGTGCCGCAAGCGGCACAGGTTGGTCCAGAAAAACTCGGTTTCGCGGGCCAGTTTCATGGCGAAATATGGTACCAGAACGTAAAACTTATGATGCCAGAATTCCAGCAGCGGCGCGCACTCGCTATCATGCGGCACATCCTGTTTCAACGACTGGGAGTTCCGGCATGAAAGGCTTTCGTTTCCTTATCCGCATGCGTGCCGGAGCTGTCGCCGCCGCCGCCGTGCTGGGCATGTACTCGGGTGCCGTCCAGGCGGCAGGCTTTCCCGAGAAAGGCCGCACCATCACCTTGATCGTGCCGTACGGCGCGGGCGGCATGGTCGATGCCCTGGGCCGCACACTGGCCAGTTACTGGGACGCAAAATGGGGCACCAGCACCGTCGTGCTGAACCGCCCCGGCGCCAACGGGCAATTGGCCTTCGGCGAGATGTTCCGGCGCGCCCCCGACGGCTACACCATCGCCTTCACCCAGGCGTTCGATACGCAGATGAGCTACCTGGACGCGCGGGCCAACGCTCCTTATTCGCGCAGCAGTTTCATACCGGTGGGACTGGTGCAGCGCACGCCCAGCGCCTGGATGGTCAGGGCCGACAGCCCTTACCGCAGCATCCAGGAACTGCTGGATGCCGGCAAGCAAGGCGATGGCATCGACCTGGGCTCGCCTTCCAGCCGCGGCCCGGCGATCCTGTACGCCAAGGCGGTCGACGATACCTTTGGCGCACGCTTGAACCTGGTGCCGTTCAACGACGTGCCCAGCACCATCAACGCGCTGCTGGGCGGCCATATCGACGTGGCCATTTCGAATGCGGCCGTGGCCCTGCCGCACATCAAGGCCGGCAAGCTGCGGGCGCTGATGATAGGCGGCACCAAGCCCCTGAAGTACTTTCCGGGCGTGCCGCCCGCATCGGCCATCGGCCTGCCGCTGCCCGACTTCAGCAACACCGGCATGGCCTTGCCGCGCGGCACGCCGCCAGCGGCGGTACAAGCCTGGTCGGCGATGTTGAAAGAGATCTCGGACGACCCCGGTTTACGCGCAAAAATGGATGCGATTGGCATCAATCTTGACTACACCACCCCTGAACAGTACGAGCAGTTGTGGGCCATCAACGACCAGGACGTCACCGCGGTGCTGATGGCGCTGTTCGGCCAGGCGCGCCCGGTGCAATGATGCACCATGCCCAGGCGCTGCCGGTCACCGTCCTGGGCGGCTACCTGGGTGCGGGCAAGACCAGCCTATTGAATCACCTGCTGCGCCACGCCGGCGGCCTGCGGCTGATGGTGCTGGTCAACGACTTCGGCGCGGTCGGCATCGACGCCGACCTGGTCG
>DASPIV010000432.1:0-3677 GCA_035628955.1 Bordetella sp. | reverse complement strand
GCCGGCTTTCCGGACGGGGCCAGCGCGTCGGAATAAAGCGTACCACCCACTCGCGCACCGGTTTCGCGCGCCACCTGCTGCACCAGTGCCGGGCTGGTGACGTTCTCGACGAATACGGCCGGCACGTGTTCGCGCCTGACTTGCTCGATGATGCGCGCCATGTCGGCCGCCGACGGCTCGGCGTCGGTAGACATGCCCGCCACCGCAATAAAGCGCACACCGTAGGTGTCCCCGAAATAGCCGAAGGCATCGTGCGAGGTCACGACCTGCCGGCGCGCCTGCGGGATAGCGCCGAAGGTCTCGCGGATCTGCGCGTCCAGCGCCTCGATGCGGGCAATATAAGCTTGGCCACGTTCGCGATACGCTGCAGCCCGGGCCGGGTCGGCGGCGGCCAGGCCCTCGGCAATGTTGCGAGCGTAGATCGCACCATTGGCCAGGCTCTGCCAGGCATGCGGATCCAGGTCGCCATGGGGGTGATGGGCCGCGCCGTGATCATGGCCATGCGCTGCCGCGCCGGACCCATGGTCATCGTGCTCGTGCTCGTGGTCATGATCATGATCATGATCACGACCATGCTCGCCGTGATCGTGCCCGGCGCCGGCCAGCTTGCGCGGCGCAACGCCGTTCGATGCCACCACAATGCGGCCACCGAAGCCGGCTGCCTTCACCAAGCGCGGCAGCCAGGTCTCGAAGCCCAGGCCATTCTCGATCAGCACGGCGGCGCCGGCCAATTGGCGCGCGGCGGCCGGCGTGGGCTCGTACGCATGCGCATCGCCATCGGGGCCCACCAGGGTGGCCACCGCCACATCGGTACCGCCGATCTCCCGGGCCATGTCGCCCAGTACCGAAAAACTGGCCACCACGCGCAGCGGCTCGGCGGCGCGCGCCATCATGGGGGCCGATACGCCGACCGCGCCCAGCGCCAGCATCATCAACACACGGCGACGCGCCTGCGCGGCAAAGAATCCCTGCATATTTCTCTCCTTTCAGCGATAACGCGCCCGGCCATGGGCGGCCAGGCTATGCAACAGCCCGCCTTGCGGACCGCAGGCGACCGACACCAGATAGGCCGCGCCGGCCGCCAGAATGATGGCGGGCGAGGCGGGCAAGTTGTAGTGATACGAAACCAGCAGGCCGGCAATGCCCGCGGACATTCCCAATGCCGCCGCCAGGACGATCTGGCCCGCCACCGACGGTACCCAGAAGCGCGCTGCCGCGGCCGGCAGCATCATCATGCCCACTACCATCAGGGTGCCCAGCACCTGGAAGCCCGCCACCAGGTTCACCACCACCAGCACCAGGAAGGCCATGTGCGCCAGCGTGCCGCCACCGCCGCTGGCGCGCAGGAAACCGGGGTCCAGGCATTCGGCGACCAGCAATCGATACAGCGCGGCCATGGCCAGCAGCGTGGCGCTGGCCGCGCCGGTGACCAGCAGCAGGGCCGCATCGTCCAGGCCCAACACCGCGCCGAACAGCACATGAAGCAAGTCCATGTTCGAGCCGCGCACCGACACCAGCAGTACGCCCAGGCCCAGCGATATCAAGTAGAACGCCGCGAAACTGGCGTCTTCGCGCAACGGCGTCAGGCGCGCCACCAGCCCCGCCAGCACGGCAACCGCCAAGCCCGTGGCCAGCCCGCCCAGCAACATCGCACCCAGCGACAGGCCCGACAACAGGAAGCCCGCCGCCACCCCGGGCAGGATCGCATGCGACATGGCGTCGCCCATCAGGCTCATGCGCCGCAATACCAGGAACACCCCCAATGGCGCCGCCCCCAACGCCGCGGCCGAGGTGCCGGCCAGGGCGCGCCGCATGAAACCGTAATCGACAAACGGAGCCACCGCCCATTCCAGCAGGCTCATGTCCATTCCTCTTGCGTGCCGCGCGCCGTAGCCAGGTTGGCGGGCGTCAGCACCTCGGCGGTGGGCCCCCACGCCACTTGGCGGCCCGCCAGCAACAGGGTCTGCCCGAAATGCCGGCGCACCAGCGCCAGGTCGTGCAGCACGGCGATCACCGTGCGCCCCTGCTGATGCCAGCCGCACAGCAACTGCATCAGGGTGTCGGCGGTATGGCTGTCGACCGCCGCGAACGGCTCGTCCAGCAACAAGACCTGGGCGTCCTGCAATAGCAGGCGGGCGAACAATGCCCGCTGCATCTGTCCGCCCGACAAGGCTTCCACCAGCCGCCCGGCCTCGCCGGCCAGGCCGACGGCATCGAGCGCCTGCCAGGCCCGCTGCGTTTCGTCGGCACGGAACCGGCGCCACGGTCCCACGCGGCGCCAGGCGCCCATGGCCACCATATCCAGCACCGTGATGGGAAACGTGCGGTCCAGCTCGGCGGCCTGCGGCAGCCAGGCCAGGCGGCGGCGTTCGGGGGCCGCGATATGCAGGCTGCCCGAGAGCGGGCGCAGCAACCCCATGATGCCCTTGATCAGGGTTGATTTGCCCGCCCCGTTGGGGCCGGCCACCGCTGTCATCGAACCGCGCGCGAAACTGCCCGACACAGCCTGCACGGCCACGTGCCCGCGCCAGCCGAAGGCCACGCCATGCAGGTCGATCACCGGGCCGGCAACGGGCGCGTCCGTCATGCCGCCGCCCACCAGCCCAGCGCCCAGCCGGTCAGCGCCCACAACGCCAGCGCGGTAGCCAGCGCCACCCCCAACCGGCCCGTGGCCGAAGCACGCAGGGCGGAGCGGCCAGGCCGGGCCGTCACGGCCGAAACAATATGAGACATACCAATATTCGATACAGGCCAAGCGCCCCAAGGCGATGATGATTAATGTAGGTATGTTATATCATAACAAATTAGGCAGGCGCGCCCGCCACCTGCCGACCGCGTTTTCTGATACCTTCGCGGAATCGCCCCTGCCGGCCGTAAGATTCCGATGTCCACCTCGCCCCGCCCCTCTCGTTCCGACCCCGTAGGCGATCAATTGCGCACCGCCGAATCGCTGTGCGCGCAGCGTGGCCGCAGGTTGACGCCGATCCGCCGCAAGGTGCTGGAACTGCTGTTGCGGCACGGCCGAAGCCTGAAAGCCTACGAATTGCTCGACGCCATGCGCGCCGTGCACCCAGGCGCCGCGCCACCTACGGTGTACCGCGCCCTGGATTTCCTGATGGACGAAGGCCTGATCCACCGGCTCGACGCCGTGAATGCCTGGACCGCCTGTCACGATGCGGCCGGCGCGCCGCACGACCTGCTGGTGGTGTGCACCGGCTGTGGCGCCGTGGCCGAAGTCAGCGATCCAGCCATGAGCCGGCAACTGGCTGAACGCGTGGCCCGCACCGGCTACGCGCTGGCCACCCATGAAACTGAAATCCGCGCACTGTGCCCCCAGTGCCAGCAGCAGGCCCCCGACGCGGCCCACCGCCACCACGGCCACGCCCATTAAGCCAGGGCGCCGGCCCGCTTGGCCGCAGAGCTTCGCGGGTGTCTGGATGCAAGGGTTTGCAGGTGCCTGACTTCCGCCAGGGTGTCAGGCACCCGGTGAATCCGGGACGCCGGGCTGGCACACTTGATAAGCCGCGATCCATCCCCATATAACCGTATCTATCGGATTACAGCGCCGTTTTTCTGCCTACTCCGGAAAACCTGCCTGGGGTTGGCCCGGGGTTTGCCCCCCCGCCCCGACTGTGCTGTAATCCTGCGTCCGGCCGCAACAGTGGCCACCCGTAGTC
>DASPIV010000431.1:0-3310 GCA_035628955.1 Bordetella sp. | reverse complement strand
AGTCCAATCCTGTCCGGCTTGCACGGCCACCTCGTGCAGAGCGTCCAGCACGCCGGTCTCCATGCCCTTCAGGCCGCAGACATAAATACAGGTATTAGTATCGGCCAACAGATCCAGCACGTCGGCGGCACGCTCGCGGATCAGGTCCTGCACATAGCGCCGGGGCTGCGACGAATCGCGCGACAACGCCAGGTTGATGTCGATGAAATCGCGCGGCAGCCGCATCAAGGGGCCGAAGTACGGCAGCTCGCGTTGCGTGCGGGCACCGAAGAACAGCATCAGGCGGCCGTTGGTGCCGCGCTCGATACGGCGCCGATAGCGTTCGGTCATGGCGCGCATGGGGGCCGAGCCCGTGCCGGTACAGATCATCAACAGGTTCGCGCGGGCGTGGTTGGGCATCAGGAAGGTGTTGCCGAACGGCCCGATCACCTGCACGGTGTCGTTCTTGGCCAGATCGCACAGGTAGTTCGAGCACACGCCCAACGCGGGTTGGCCCTGGTGGTCCTGCGTGACGCGCTTCACGGTCAGCGACAGGTTGTTGTAGCCCGCCCGCTCGCCATCGCGCGGACTGGCCAGCGAATACTGGCGCGCATGGTGCGCCCGCCCCTGCTCATCGGTGCCGGGCGGCAGAATGCCGATGGACTGCCCTTCCAGCACCGGAAACGGCAGGTTGCCGAAATCCAGCACGATATGGCGGATGTCGCTGTCGGTGTCCGCGTCGGTGACACGGAAGTTGCCCACCACGGTGGCGGTGGCAGGCGTCTTGTGGGTATACAGGTTCACATAGGGATGCGCAGCCGACCACGGCGGGATGCTGGCCCCCGGCAACAACACAGCCGGCGCGGCGGGCGCCGTGGCAGGCACGCCATCGGCCACGTCCTGCCTGGCCTCGGCCGACACGGCCGGCGTATCGGCCGACGCGCCATTAGGCAAGGGTTTCTCGCCTGGCAATTCGTCCCAGCCGAACTGATCTTGCAGGCTATAAGCTTCGGCCCTGACCACCAGCCGCCAATTGTCGATGGATCCGGTGGGGCATGGCGGCACGCAGGCCATGCAGCCGTTGCAGATGTCCGGATCGACCACGTAGTTGGTGCCATCGTGCGTAATCGCATCGATGGGGCAGGTTTCCTCGCAAGTGTTGCAGCGTATACAGATCTCGGGGTCGATCAGATGCTGCTTCAGCACTTCGGGCGGCAAGGGGGCGTTCATTGCCGGTCTCCTTTGGTGTAGACGGCCCTAGTTGAAGCGCACGTATTCGAAGTTCACCGGCTGGCGGTTCACGCCCATGACAGGCGGCGCGATCCAGTTGGCGAACTTGCCCGGCTCGTCCACGCGCCCCATCAGCGAGGCCACGAAGGCGCGGTCTTCGGCGGTGGGCAACCACTTGTCGCGGTTCGCCAGCCACTGGGCTTCGCCGAGCACCTCGCCCTCGGGCGCCACGCGTATGCCGGCCAGCGTGCCGATCTGCCGGTTGAAGGCCTTGTGCGGCACCGACAAGCGATACGACAGGCCGCTCTTCTCGATGACCTTGTTCCAGCGGCCGACGCCGGCCATCGAATCGCGGATGAAGTCGTCGCGCAGCACTTCATTCAACGCGTTGAGCATGGGTACTTCGATCTCGCGCAGCTTGCCGCCATCCACGCTCAGGATGCGGTAAGTATCGTTCTTGAGCTGGTGGTCGTCGGTGCGCTTGCCCTCTTCGTAGCGGCCCTTCAGTCCCGAGCCGTAGAAAATCGCCGCGTTGGACGACTGGTCGGCGCCGAACAGGTCGATGGTGACGCTGTAGTGGAAGTTCAGGTAGCGCTGGATGGTGGGCAGGTCGATCACGCCGGCGGCACGCACGCTGGCCGGGTCGTCGGTCTTGAGCTGCTTCATGACTTCGCAGGTACGCTGGATGATGCGCGACACGCCCGATTCGCCCACGAACATGTGGTGCGCCTCTTCGGTCAGCATGAACTTGGTGGTACGGGCCAGCGGATCGAAGCCCGATTCGGCCAAGGCGCACAACTGGAACTTGCCGTCGCGGTCGGTGAAGTAAGTGAACATGTAGAACGCCAGCCAGTCGGGGGTCTTTTCATTGAAAGCCCCCAGGATGCGCGGATTGTCGGCATCGCCCGAACTGCGCTGGAGCAGCGCATCGGCCTCTTCGCGGCCATCGCGGCCGAAGTAGCGGTGCAGCAGGTACACCATGGCCCACAAGTGGCGGCCTTCTTCGACGTTGATCTGGAACAGGTTGCGCAAGTCGTATTGCGACGGGGCTGTCATGCCCAGGTGGCGCTGTTGCTCGATGGACGCGGGCTCGGTGTCGCCCTGGGTGACGATGATGCGGCGCAGGTTGGCGCGGTGTTCGCCAGGTACGTCCTGCCACACGTCGCGCCCCATGTTTTCGCCGAAATGGATCTTGCGCTGGCCGTCCTGCGGGGCCAGGAAGATACCCCAGCGGTAGTCGGGCATTTTCACGTGGTCGAAATGGGCCCAGCCATCGGGCTGGACACTGACCGCGGTACGCAAGTAGACGTCGAAGCCGTGCGAACCGTCGGGTCCCATGTCCTGCCACCATTGCAGGTAATTGGGCTGCCAATGTTCCAGCGCGCGCTGCAGGGCGCGGTCGCCGGACAGGTTCACATTATTGGGAATCTTGTCGCTGTAATTCATGCCGGACATGTCTGCTCTCTCCTTGGTGGGCGGCCTGTGGGGGGGGCCACTACACGCGGTTCCAATCGAAGCTGGCCTGTTCGCCCTTGCCGTACAGCTTCAAGGCGCCCTTTTCGCCCGCGGCATTGGGGCGGTTGAAGATCCAGTTCTGCCACGCGGTCAGGCGGCCGAAAATGCGGGTTTCCATGGTTTCGCGGCCGCCGAAGCGCAGATTGGCCTCGAGCCCGGTCAACGCATCGGGCGACAGGGCGCGGCGCTCTTCCAGCGCCAGGCGCACTTCGTCGTCCCAATCGATGCTGTCGGGCGCGAAAGTCACCAGGCCCAATTCCAGCGCGCGCGTGGCCGGCAGCAATTGCCCGGCCGCGGCACGCACGGCTTCCAGCGGCAAGGACTCTTCGTAAAAGCGGCGTTGCAGGCGGCTTTGTCCGTTGACCAGCGGATACGCGCCAAAGTTGCGCTCGCCCACCACGATCTGGGCCGGCGCATCGACGTCTTCATCGTCCAGCATGTAGATGCGGTCGGCGGCCAGGGCCAGTTCGAACAGCGTGCCGGCAAAGCACGATCCGGGTTCGATCAAGGCGAAGATCGAGCGCGAGGTCACGTCCAGCCGCGCCAGCGTGCGGCGCAGCATGCCGGCCGTCTCGCGCACGAACCA
>DASPIV010000430.1:0-2087 GCA_035628955.1 Bordetella sp. | reverse complement strand
TATTAGACGCTTATGTAGCTGGTGATTAGGATTGCTCCATGACACTTGCCTGCACCCCCGAGAACAGCGCACTGGCCGGCGTGCGCGTACTGGACCTGACATCGATTGTGTTCGGCCCCTATGCTGCGCAGATCCTGGCCGACTATGGCGCCGACGTGATCAAGATCGAGCCGCCCGAAGGCGATTCCACCCGCCGCACCGGCCCTCAGCAAGAGCCCGGGCTGGCGGCGGTCTTCCTGGGCATCAATCGCAACAAGCGCAGCATCGTGCTGGACCTGAAGCAAGCCGGCGCGCGCGATGCCCTGCTGGCGCTGGTCGATGGCGCCGACGTGCTAATGCACAGCATGCGGCCCGCCAAGATGGCGCGCCTGGGACTGGATCCGCGGACATTGTGCGCGCGCAATCCACGCCTGGTCTATGCCGGCCTGTATGGTTTCGGCGAAGGCGGCGCCTATGCCGGCCAACCGGCCTACGACGACATCGTGCAAGGCCTGGCCGGCGTGGCCGACATCACGCAGCGGCAAGGCGGCACGGCGCGCTACCTGCCCACCATCGCCGCCGACAAGACCTGTGGCCAGGTCGCGGCGCACGCCATCCTGGCTGCGCTGTTCCAGCGCGAGCGCACTGGCCTGGGGCAGCACCTGGAAGTGCCGATGTTCGAATCGATGGCCTCGTATCTGCTGGTGGAGCATTTCTATGGCCGCCACCTGCAAGACACGCCCGGACCGGCCGGCTACCCGCGTGTACTGGCGCCCTGGCGCCGCCCGTACCAGACTGCCGATGGCCTGCTGTGCATGATGCCCTATACCGACGCCCACTGGCGGCGCTTCTTTACCGAGACCGGCCACGCCGGGCTGGCCAGCGACGGGCGCTTCGCCGACATCGGGGCGCGCACCCGGCATATCGATGCGCTGTACGAGCAGGTGGGCGGCATCGTGGCAGGCCACGGCACCGCTTATTGGCTGGCCCTGTGCCTGCGCCTGGAAATCCCCGCCGCGCCGGTCAACCGCCTGGAAGACCTGGAACACGATCCGCATTTGCAGAGCGTGGATTTCTTCGTGCCGCTGCAAAGCGCGGCCGGACACCGGTATCGCTTCGTGCGCAATCCGGTGCGGCTGCAACGCTCTGACGTGGCGCCGGCCATGCCGCCGCGGCTGGGCGAGCACACGCGCCAGATTCTGCAGCAGGCCGGGCTGGATCCTGGCCAGATAGAGCGCCTGCTGGCCAGCGGCGCCGCCCTCGATCACGCCGATGCGACCGTCTCGGCACTTTCCAAGGACTCACCATGACCGATCACCACGACCAAACTACCCTGCTGGGCCAGGGCTACTACTGGCAAGACCTGCAGGTCGGCCAGCGCTTCCGCACGTTCCGCCGGACCGTCACTGAAACCGACATCGTCAACTTCATCAGCGTCACCGGCATGCTGGAGACCATCTTCATCGACGCCACCTACGAGCATGGCGCGATCCGCGGCCGCCCGGCGCCGGGCGCGCTGACCTACGGGCTGATCGAAGGCCTGATCATGCAGGGCATGGTGCAGGGCACCGGGCTGGCGCTGCTGGAGGTGCACAAGAAAATGCTCGCGCCGGTCGTGGCCGGCGACACCGTCTGGGCCGAAATCGAGGTCACCGGCATCCGGCCCACCTCGCGGCACAACCGCGCCGTGGTCAGTTCGGCGATCGAAGTGCGCAACCAGCACGGCCAGCCCGTGATGGCCTATACCGCCACGCGCATGCTGGCCGGCAGGCCGGCCTGAGTGCCGCGGCAACCGGACGACGGCGTCCGGTGCCGTCCATATAGAACAAGCACAAGGAGACAAGCAATATGAAAACCTTCACCCGGATCGCCGCGGCCGCCCTGGCCGTCCTCGTCCTGGCGGGGCCTGCCCCGGCGCGGGCCGCTTGGCCCGAGCGCCCGGTCACTGTGGTGGTGCCCTTCCCGCCCGGCGGGCCCACCGACCTGGTCGCGCGCGTGCTGGCCAAGCAACTGGCCGACCAGACCGGCCAGGCCTTCGTCGTCGAGAACAAGGGCGGCGCCAACGGCAATATCGGCATGCAGTATGCCGCGGCCGCCAAGCCGGACGG
>DASPIV010000429.1:0-5974 GCA_035628955.1 Bordetella sp. | reverse complement strand
TTCGGGTTTCTGGGCCGGCGCGGCCGGCTCGTAGGGCTTGTAGAAGAAATCGTCGGCCGGCTGGCGCGGCGCCGCGTAGCCCGAGCCGCCGCGGCGGTCGCGCTCCCGCCCGCGCCCGCGGCTGTCGCGCGAGTCGCGGGTATGGCTGCGGATCACCAGGTCGGCCGGCACGTCGAGCGTGCCGCGCGGCACCGGGCGCTTGGTGAGTTTCTCGATGTCCTGCAGGTAGCGCGTCTCGTCGGCGGTGAACAGCGCGATGGCCTCGCCCGAGGCGCCGGCGCGGCCGGTGCGGCCGATGCGGTGGACGTAGTCTTCGGCGTTGTGCGGCAGGTCGTAGTTGATGACGCAGGGCACGCCGGCCACATCCAGGCCGCGCGCGGCCACGTCGGTGGCCACCAGCACTTCCAGCTCGCCCGCCTTGAAGGCTTCGAGGGCCTTCATGCGGTCGGCCTGGCTCTTGTCGCCGTGAATGGACTCGGCCCGCACGCCGTCGCGCTCGAGTTCGCGGGCCAGCCGCGCCGTGCCGATCTTGGTGTTCGAGAACACGATGACCTGCTTCAGGCCGCGCGACTTGACCAGGTGCACCACGGCGGCGCGCTTGGCGTCGCTGGGCATCTGGTAGGCGATCTGGGTGACCGTGTCGGCGGTGGCGTTGCGCGCGGCGACTTCGATCTCGACCGGCTGGTTCAGGTACGAGCGGCCGAGCTTGCGGATCTCGTTGCTGAACGTGGCCGAGAACAACAGCCCCTGGCGCTGGGCCGGCAGCAGCCGGACGATGCGGTCCAGGTCGGGCAGGAACCCCATGTCGAGCATGCGGTCGGCCTCGTCCAGCACCAGGATGCCGACCTGGCCCAGGTTGACCGTCTTCTGTTCGACGTGGTCGAGCAGGCGGCCCGGCGTGGCAACCAGGATTTCGCAGCCACGGCGCAATGCTTCTTTCTGCGGCCCGATGTCTACACCGCCGAACACCACCGCCGATCGCAGGGACGTGTGCTTGCTGTAGCGCTTGACGCTTTCGTAGACCTGGTCGGCCAATTCACGCGTGGGCGTCAGAATGAGGGTTCGCACTGGGTGCCGGGCCGGCGATGCGCTGGTACTGGCAAGCGGCATCAGCCGATGCAGAATGGGCAGCGTGAAGGCCGCCGTCTTGCCCGTGCCGGTTTGTGCCGCGCCCATGACATCGCGCCCCGCCATGACCGCCGGCAAAGCCTGCGCCTGGATCGGCGTGGGGATGGTATACCCGGTGTCGACAACTGCCTGGAGCAGTTGGGGATGCAGCCCGAAGTCGGCGAAAGTCGGGCTGGGCGCGTCGGTACTGGAAGCTTCGGTAGTGTTGGAGTCAGTCATCAGGATGGGCAGATGCCGGGGGGCCATGAAAAAGAACAAAACGAGTATGCTGCCAAGCCCGGATTGCTGTGGATAACTTTATTTTAGCGCAGCCGGCCCCGCCGCCTAACCGGCCAGCCAGCGCAATACCCACAAGACCGCCATGCCGGTCACGATGACCAGCACCGCGCTGCGGCTGCGCAGGAACACAATCACCCCCACCATGGCGGCGACCAGGCGGTAATCGAAGGCCGGCCCGGCCCCCGCTTTCCATGGCAGCAGGTCGGGCACGATGATGGCCGTCAGGGCGGCCGCCGGTGCGTAGCGCAGCGCGCGGCGCACGCCGTCGGGCAGCGGCACGTAATCGCCGAACAGCATGAACCCCGCCCGCGTCAGCACGCTGCACAGCGCCAGCAGCAGGATGGCTGAATAGACGTAGATTTCCGAGGGCCAGAAGGTCATGGACGCGCCTTGTGGAAATATCGCTCGGCGCCGATACCGGCCAGGATGCCGACGATGACGGCGGCGGCCAGGCCCAGCCGCAGGGGCAGCAACTGGCCGACCCAGGCCGTCAGCCCCGCCGCCAGCATGGAAATCAGCATGGGCTTGGAATTGGCCAGCGGCACCGTGATCGCCAGCAATGCCAGCACGGCGGCGAAATCGAGCGACCAGGCCGAAGGCACCAGCGTGCCCAGGTAGACGCCGGCGATCGAGGCCAGCTGCCAGACGATCCAGCCTGGCGCGATCGTGCCCAGGAAGTACCACAACTGTTCGCGCGTGCCCCGTTCGGCGGCATCGCCAAAGCGCGGCATGAAAAGCACGAAACCCATGTCGGTGGTGAAATAGCCCAGGCCCAGGCGGCGCGGCCACGACAGGTGGCGAAAATACGGATGCAGGGCGGCGCCGAAAATCAGGAAGCGCAGGTTGACCACACAGCCGGCCATGAAGATCAGCCACAGGGGCGCGCCGCCAGCGATTAGCGGCAGCGAGGTAAGCTGGGCCGATCCGGCGTACAGAAGCAGGGTCATGGCCAGGGCCATGGATTCGGTCAGGCCGGATTTGACCATGGCCACCCCTGTGACCAGGCCCCAGGTGCCAGTGGCGATCAGGGCCGGCGCGATGGCATGCACGCCCAGGCGAAACGCCGCGATGCGCTCCTGCCGGACCAGGCGGCGATCTTCGGGCACGGCAACAGACTCAGCGGGCACCTTGCGCCCCCTGGCAAGTGGAACTGGACGGCATGGAACTCATCAAAGAAGACGCACACACGCGCGCCAGTTCGCCCGGCGCGGCACCAGCCTTGGGCGCGGCCCGTGGCTCCGGCGTTAAAACAGCGGCATTGTACCCTTGCTGCTTGATACAATAGGCGCCTCTTTCAAGGGGGGGAGTACCATGTCGATGGCGGATCGCGACGGTTTCATCTGGTACGACGGCAAGCTCGTGCCTTGGCGCGAGGCCACCACGCACGTCCTGACCCATTCCCTGCACTACGGCCTATCGGTATTCGAAGGCGTGCGCGCCTACAAGACCGACGCCGGCACCGCCATTTTCCGCCTGCAAGACCACACCCGGCGGCTGTGCAATTCGGCGCACATCTACCAGATCCCCCTGCCGTTCGGCGCCGACACGCTCAACGCCGCCCAGTGCGAAGTCGTGCGGGCCAACCAGCTCGAATCCTGCTACCTGCGGCCGCTGGTGTTCTACGGTTCAGAAAAAATGGGCGTCTCGCCCAAGGGCGCCCAGGTCCATGTGGCCATCGCCGCCTGGCCCTGGGGCGCCTACCTGGGCGAAGAAGCGCTAGCCCAAGGCATACGGGTGAAGGTATCGTCGTTTGCCCGCCAGCACGTCAATGTCACCATGCCGCGCGCCAAAGTGGCCACTACCTACGCCAATTCGATCATCGCCAACGCCGAAGCCCTGCAAGACGGCTACGACGAAGCCCTGCTGCTGGACACCGAAGGCTTCGTGGCGGAAGGCGCGGGCGAAAACGTATTCATCGTCAAGGACGGCACTCTGTGCGAGCCCGAGATCGCCTCGGCACTGACCGGCATCACGCGGTCCACCGTGCATGCGCTGGCCGCCGACCTGGGCATCCCCGTGGTTACCCGGCGCCTGACGCGCGACGACATCTATATCGCCGATGAAGCCTTCTTCACCGGCACCGCCGCCGAAGTCACCCCCATCCGCGAAGTCGACAACCGCCAGATCGGCGCGGGACGGCGTGGGCCGGTGACCAAAAAGCTGCAAACGGCATTCTTCGACCTGGTCAGCGGGCGCAACGCCAAGTATGCGCATTGGCTGACACCGGTCTGATATGCCGCCTTCTTCCACCCTACGCTTTTTTCAGGAAACACCATGACCGCCGCCGCCCCCGCTGCCGCCGCGCCCGCCCACGAAACCATTGAAGTCGGCGCAGAAGACCTGCCCGTTTACTGCCCGGGCCCCAAGGCGCCGCTCTGGAGCATGCACCCGCGCGTATTCCTGGACGTCACCCGCACCGGGTCGGCGCGCT
This sequence comes from Bordetella sp., assembly GCA_035628955.1. GTDB lineage: Bacteria > Pseudomonadota > Gammaproteobacteria > Burkholderiales > Burkholderiaceae_B > Bordetella_A. The sequence goes on along the minus strand of DASPIV010000429.1, from coordinate 2,136 downwards.
GTGCCTACTGTGGTGCCGAATACCGGCTGAAGCCCGGCACCGTCGTACACGGCCACTGATTCCGTCCGCCCCATGTTCGCCACGCCTGAAGAAGCCGAGCAAGCGTTCTACGAAGCGCTCGAACAAGCCGACACCGTCCGCCTGATGCAAATCTGGGCCGACGACGAGGAAATCGTCTGCATCCATCCGGGCGGGCTGCGTGCGATCGGCCATACGGCCGTGCAGGAATCGTGGCAACAGACGCTGGCGGCGGGCCCGCTGCACATCCGGCCGCTGCGCCCGCTGATCATGCAGAGCATGATGTGCTCGGTTCACACGCTGGTCGAACAAGTTACCGTGCGCACGCGCGGCGGCACGCAGTACGCCAACTGCTACGCCACCAATGTCTATCACAAAGGGCCTGCGGGATGGCGCATGGTCGTGCACCATGCGTCGCCGGCACCTGCCGACGCCGGGGTGCTCGACTTGCACGACGTTCCCGACCGGCTGCACTGACCGGGTAATCGCTTGGCAACCGCCCGACTCGATACCTCGCCCTGCCCGGTTCCCGCCTGGCTACCCGATCGCCATAGCCAGACGATCTATGCCGCCTTTGTGGCGCAGCATCACCAGATCGCCTTCGTGCGCCAGCGCGTCGATACGCCCGATACCGATTTCATCGATATCGACTGGACCGGGCCGGGGCTGTTCCCGCACAAGCGCGCCGATGGACAGCCCATCGACAGCAGCGCGCCCGTCGTCACGGGCAAGACTGCGGCCGCCCGCTGGATCACCAACGCTGACTGGCCGTCGCTGCCGCAAACGCCCGACACACCGGCCCTGCTGCTGCTGCACGGGCTTGAAGGCGGAAGCACCAGCCGCTATGCGCAGTCCATCGCACATCATTTCAGGGCGCGCGGCTGGATCGTGGCGGTGGCGCACTTCCGGGGCTGTTCGGGTACGCCCAACCGCCTGGCGCGCGCTTACTATTCGGGCGACTCCACCGAAGTGGGTTTCATGCTGGACACCGTACGCGCGCGCATTCCGCATGCGCGCTGGCACGCGGTGGGGGTGTCGCTGGGCGGCAACGCGCTGCTGAAATACCTGGGCGAACAAGGCACCGATGTATCGTGGCTGGCGGCGTGCGCCGGCGTATCGGTACCGCTGGACCTGGTGGCGGGCGGCAATACCCTGTCGCGCGGCTTTATCAACCGCCGCTTCTACAGCGCGCACTTCCTGAAAACCATGCGGCACAAGGTGCTGGAAAAAGCGCGCCGTTTTCCCGGCTCGATCGACGTCATGCGGATTGCCCATGCGCGCGACCTGCGCGACTTCGACGATGCCTACACGGCGCCCATGCACGGTTTTCGCAATGCGCTCGATTACTGGACGCGCGCTTCCAGCAAGCCGTGGCTGGCCAGCATTGCGGTCCCCACGCTGGTGCTGAACGCGCGCAACGACCCGTTCCTGCCCGAAAGCGCGCTGCCGCTGCCGCGCGAATGCTCCGGCCACGTGCTGCTGCACCAGCCGGCCGAAGGCGGGCACGCCGGATTTCCCACCGGGCCGTTCCCCGCCCACTTGGGCTGGCTGCCGCAGCGGCTGGGACGCTTCTTCGAAACCGGAAGGTAGGCCCACCCCCGAAGCGCTGCGCGCGTTCCACCTCGCGGCTGGCAGGCCGCTCGGATTAGCCAGGCAGGGAACAGTCCTCAAGGACTGTTCCCTGTCCGGGCTCATCCCCCTCAAGGGAGCGACGCTGGCGGACCGGCAAAGCCGGCTCCGCGGCGTCCCCGATCGAGCCGCATCTGTTTCATGCGGCGTGGATGGTGCGTGGCGCAAGGGCGTCGGCGGCCTTCATGCGCCGACGCTGTTCAGCCCTTGAAGCGCTCGAGCAGGTCGCGTTCGGCGGCCAGCTTGTCTTTCACTTCGCGGATCTGCACGTCGATCTGCGACTGCTCGTAGAAGTCGCCTGACAAGGTGCGCGCCTGCTGCAGTTGCGACTCGGCGGCGGCGTAGGCGCCGGTCAGCACGTAATAGCGTGCCATGTCGCGGCGCGCCTGCACCGGCTGCCCATTGCGCTCTTCGCTTTGCGCCAGCATCTGGTACAGGCCGGGCTCGTCGTCTCCCCATTGTTTGATGCGGTCTCGCAGGTAGGCCTGG
>DASPIV010000428.1:0-14120 GCA_035628955.1 Bordetella sp. | reverse complement strand
CTCGGCGCCCCCGATCAGGCGATCGGCCGGGATGCGGTAGTCTTCGAACACCAGCTCGGTCGAATCGATGCCCTTGTAGCCCAGCTTTTCCAGCTGGCGGCTGACGGTAAAGCCCGGCCCCTTCTCGGCAATGAACAGGCTCATGCCCTTGTGGCGCGGCTCGGCCTGCGGATCGGTCTTGACCAGCAGGGCAAAGCAATTGCCATGGTAGCCATTGGTGATCCACATCTTGCTGCCGTTGACCACATACGCATCGCCCTCGCGGCGCGCCACGGTGCGGATCGCCTGCAGGTCGGTACCGCAATCGGGCTCGGTCAGGCCGATGCCGCCCCGCAGCTCGCCGGTGGCGAAGCGCGGCAGGAAGGCGCGCTTCTGAGCCTCGGTACCGTTGCGCTGCACGGTGGCCGCCATGATCAGGTGCGAGTTCAGGATGCCCGACAACGACATCCATTCTTCCGAGATCAGCTCGATGATCCTGGCGTAAGTCACGGTGGACAAGCCCAGGCCGCCATATTCCGGTGCGATCAGGCAGCCGAACAGCCCCATCTCTTTCATCTTCTCGACGATTTCCGCGGGATAGGTATCGTCGTGCTCGAGCTGCCAGACGTGGGGCCGCACTTCCTGTTCCAGGAAGCGGCCCACCATATCCAGGATCAACTGTTCCTGGCTCTCGTCATGTACTGTCATGCATGTTCTCCTTGGAATCCTGGTGCCGCGATCAGGCCTGGCCCAGCTGGGCCGCCAGGTTGCGTGCCGAACCCTGTTCCAGGCCCAGCACGCATTGTTCGATCGCTTCGGCGCGCGCGGCCGGCACCTGGCGCAGCGCGTTGTCGCAGTACTTGGCCCGGATGTCGCCGGCGGTCAGCGGGCGGTCTTCGGCGCCGCGGTTCACCGCCTCGCGCTCGCGCAGCGTGCGGCCGTCGTGCAGTTCCACCACCACTTCGCCGGAATAGTGGCGCGGGAAGCCGCTGTCGGGGTCGTGCCGGTAATCGGTAATGGCGGCCAGGGCCAGCACGGCGGGGTCGCGCAGCGCGGCGTCTTCCAGGTCGTCCAGCGACAGGCGGCCCTTGCACAGGGCGGTGCCCACCAGGTAGGGAATGCTGAACTGCGCCTCGTAGCTATTGGCGGGCTTGCGCTTGGACGCCTCGGGTTCGCATACTGTCTTCACCACCTCGGCCGGCACCAGCACCGTAATGCGGCGCACTTGCTCGGGCCGTACGCCCTGGGCGTGCAGGCGCACCGCCGCATCGATGGCGGCATGCGTGAAATGGCAGGCGGGCAGCGGCTTGACCGACACGCGCTGCACTTCCCACAGCTCGCCCAGGCCGGCGGTGGCCAGCGCCAGGTCGTAGTCGGCATTGCCCAGGTGGCTGGCATACAGGCCAAAGCGGCCTTCGTAGGCCTGCCGGGTGCCGGTATAGCCATGCTTGCCGAAGGTGGCGGCGGTGATGCCCGCGCAGGCGGCCCAGCCCGGGTGCATGCGCTTGTTCCAGGCCCCGTCGTTCAGGAATTCCAGACTGCCGGCCGCGGTGGACAGCGCAATGCCCTGCGCATCCACCATTTGTCGCGCATCCAGGCCCAGCAGCCAGCCGGCCGCCACCGTGCAGCCGAAGGTGCCGATCAGGCCCGTGGGATGAAAGCCCACTTGATGGAACCCGCCCTTGGCCACCGCGCCCAGGCGGGTGGCCACCTCCATGCCCAGCACATAGGCCGCCACCATGTCGGCGCCCGACCGGTCGTCGCGCGCGGCCAGCGCCAATACCGTGGGCAAGGTCGATGCGGTGGCGTGGATCACACCGCGCGCATGGGTGTCGTCATAATCCAGGCCGTGGATCAGCACGCCATTGGCCAGCGCCGCATTGCGCACGTCCATGCGCAGCCCGGTGCCAATGACCACACTGTCGCCACCGCTGTCCAGTTCGCCGACGGCCGCCAGCGCCCGGCGCGAAAACTCATAGCCGTGCGAGGCCAGCGCGATGCCGATCGAATCCAGCATCAGCAGGCGGGCGCGTTCGCGCACATCGGCCGGAATGCGCGCGGCATCGAAGCCGGCCGCATACTGGGCCAGAGTCTCGGATAGTGTCAGCCCGGCGGCTGGCATGTTTGCGTTGTCTTTCATGCGAGTTCTCCAGTTTTTTCAGCTCAGCAGCACCAGCGACAGCGCCGGCACATAGGTGATCAAGGCCAGCGACACCAATCGGGTGATATAGAAAGGCACCACGCCGCGCGCCACCTGCTCGACCGGGATGCGCGCGATACCGCTCATCACGAACAGGTTCAGGCCAATGGGCGGAGTCAGCGTGGCGATCTCGACGTTGGCCACCATGATCACGGCGAAATGCACCGGATCGATGCCCAGATGGGTCGCCATGGGAAACAGCAGCGGCGCGGTCAGCACGATCATGGCCACGCCGTCCAGGAACATGCCCAGCACCAGCAATACAGCGTTGGCCAGCAGCAAAAACTGCCAGGCCGACATGTCCATGCGTTCCATGAAACCGATCAGCGAAGCCGATACGCCCATGCGCGCCAGGATGAAGCCGATCAGGCTGCCGCCCATCACCACCATGAAGATCATGGTGGACTGCAGGATCGATTCCTGCGACACCTGCCATACGCCGCGCCAGGTCATGGTGCGATACAGCACCACGCACAGCAGCGCCGCATAGCCGGCCGCCACCGCCGATACCTCGGTGGGGGTGAAGATGCCCAGGTAGATGCTGCCCAGCACCAGCACCGGCATCGACAGCGCCCCCGCCGCGCGCGGCAGGCGCCGCGCGAAACCGGCCAGGTCCGGCTTGCCGGTCGTGGCGCCATAGCCATGGCGGCGTGTCAGCCACACCGTGGTCAGCAGCAGCAGCGCCGCTTCCATCAGCCCGGGCACGATGCCCGCCACGAACAGGCGGTCCACCGGCAGCCCCACGATGGAGCCGATCAGGATGAAGCCCAGCGACGGCGGGATCATCAAGCCCAGCGTGCCGCCCACCGCCACCAGGGCCGCCGAGAAGCGCGGCGGGTAGTTCTCGCGCTTCAGGCCATCGACAGTGGCGGCGCCGATGGCGGCGGCCGAGCCCACGCTGGAACCCGATACCGCGGCGAAGAACACGCAGGCCAGCATCACGGTCAGCGCCAGCCCGCCGCGTACGCAGCGCACCAGGCTGCCGATCAGCTCGATCATCACGGCCACGATATTGCCGCGCATCATCAGGTTGCCCATCAGCACGAACATCGGTATGGCCATCAGCGGATAGCTGTTGATCGACTTGAACGCCGTCTGCGCCACCACGGTCAGCGGCACGCCGTCCACCGACATCACCATGGCGCTGGACACCAGGCCCATGGCCGTGCCCACATGCGCGCCCAGCGCCAGCAGCACCAGCAGGCCGATTACAGAGAATGCAAGCGTCATAGCAGCGGCTCCTGGCGGGTCATTGCGGCGGCAACGCCGGCATCCGGGTCGTCATCGAGCGGCTCGGCGGCAAACGGGTCGCCCCAGCGCCACGCGTACCAGGCGGCGCAGGCGTAGTACACGAACAGCGCCACCCCGCCCACCGGCATGGCCAGGAACAGCAGCCACATCGGCAGTTCGAGCGAAGACTCGGACACCATGCCCATGGAATAAAACCGCTCGACCTGCGGAATGGACGAATAGGCCAGGATGAATGCGAACGCCATGCCCGCCGCGCACGACAGCAGCCACACCACGCGCTGCACCGCCCGCGGCAGCCGCTGCACCAGCAGTTCGGTGCGGATATGGCAATGCCGGAAACCGGCAATGCCCAGCGTCAGGAAGAAGGCCCATACCATCAGGAAGCGCACCGACTCTTCGGCCCAGAAGTAGCTGACGTTCAGCGCGTAGCGGCTGAAACCTTCCAGGATCATGATGCCGGTGGCGCCCAGCGCCAGGATGGTGGCCACCGCCAGTACCAGGCGCGAGGCCCAGCCCAGCCTGCCGAACACAGGCGCGGCGCGGGCAGCGCCGCCCGCCGGGCGCCGCGCCGCCGGCAAGGAGCGGGACTCCAGATCACTTGCCATCATGGATACACTCCTTGCGTATGGCCTCGAGTTGCGAAATGGCGTCGGGATGCTTGCCGCGGAAGCCCTCGCCCGCGGCGACGAACCGTTCCTTCAGCTTGTCTACTTCGGCCGGCGCCATGACGCGGTAGTGCCCGCCCTGCGCCACCATCCGGTCGATCAACTGGCGGTCCTTGGCCACGGTTTCCTGCCATTGCCGCGCGATGATTTCCTGCAGCACGTCGTTGATCACCTTGCGCTGCGCCTCGGGCAAGCCGTCCAGCCATTGCTTGTCGACCGTGACCGCCGAGGTGGCCAGCCCCATGCCCGGCGCCAGCGTGGCGTACCTGGCCGTATTGCCCAGCACGTCGACCCAGCCGGCGGGCGACGTCATGGCGCCATCGATGGCGCCCTGCGACAGCGCCGCCGACATTTCCGACGCCGACATCGAGATCGGGCTGGCCTGCACCGAACGCATCGCGTCCAGCATGATCTGCCCGCCTATCACGCGCACCTTTTGGCCCGCCAGGTCGGCCACCGTCTGGATGTCGCGGTTCTTCATCAGGAAAATCAGGTCGGCGGTGCGCAGGAATCCCAGCACCTGCATGCCGCGCGGTTCCAGGTAGCCCGATACCATGCGCGTGAAGTTGTTGGCGAAGCAGGCGTTGGTCATTTCCTCGGTGGTCAGCGCAAACGGCAGGCTGGCCACGCCGACGCGCGCATCGAACTGTTCCAGCCGCGACGACACGGGCCACACCATGTGCACGGCGCCCGTGCCCAGCGCGGCCAGGCCATCGCGGTCGTTGTAGAGCTGCGAGGCCGGGAAATACTTGCCCTGTATGGCGCCATCGGTGCGCTTGTCCACCTCGGCGATGAACTGCTCGATGTACGGACTGGGGTTGGTGGCCAGCGGGATCTCGCTGGTAATGATCATGTCCGCCGCGTTCACCGATGCGCCGCAGCCGATGGCCAGCGCGGCGCACCACGGCGCGGTCTTGCGCCAGAATGCAATCATGTTGTCGTCTCCTTGGCAGCCTTGCGGCCCGGTTGCGCACCCGCCGCCGGGCGGCGCAGGTGCCAGTCAGTGGCCTGCTGGAACAAGCGTCCCAGGGCCAGCACGCGGTCTTCGCCCAGCGGCGGACCCACCAGTTGCATGCCCAGCGGCAGGCCGCCCGCGCCGCTGCCCACCGGCACGCTCAGCACCGGCAGGCCCAGGTAGTTGATGCCGCGCGTCCATACCGACAGCAAGGCAAAGTCGCGCTCCAGGCGGGCCTGGTCGCCGCCTTGCGCGTCTTCGATCAACGGCGCCACATCTGGCGTGGCGGGCAGCAGCAGCGCATCGGCGTCGCCCTGTACTTCGCGCAGATAGCGGCGCAGGAATGGTTCGCGCAGGCGCAGCGCGTCGTAGTAGTCCACGCCCGGCACCAGCAGGCCCCGCGTGATGCGGCGACGCACCTGGCGGCCGTACTGGCCGCCGTGCTGGCGCAGCCAGCGCTGATGCAGGGCCGCCGCTTCCACCCCCAGCAGCGTGGAAGCCAACAAGCCCGCCCGCTGCAGCAAGGGATACGGCGACGCCACCGCCACACACTCGACTCCGCTATCGCGCAGCGCTTGCACCGCCACGTCCAGCGCGCGCCGCATATCGTCCGACAGGAGATCGTCGTCGCGCCAGCGCGGCACCGCCACGCGCGGACGGCGCGGCACGCTGCCGATGCCGACCGGCGCATCCAGGCAGGCCAGGTCGGCGCCATCGGCACCCGCCATGGCCTGGTAGGCGTGGCCGCACAGTTCGGCCGTGTGCGCCAGCGGGCCGATGCAGTCCAGGCTGGCCGACAGCGGCATCGCGCCGGCCATGCTGATGCGGTACTGGGTGGGTTTCAGGCCGGTCAGCCCGCACAGCGACGCGGGCAGGCGCACCGAACCGCCCGTGTCCGAGCCGATGGCCAGCGGCACATGGCCGGCGGCCACCGACATGGCGGCGCCGCTGGAACTGCCGCCCGACACCCGGTCGGTATCCCAAGGATTGCGGCCCGGACCATGGACCGCATTCCAACCGGTGGGCGACATGGCGAACTCGGCCATGTGCTGCGTGCCCAGCACCACCGCGCCGGCGGCGCGCAAGCGCGCCACGATAGCGGCATCGGCGGCGGCGGGTGCGCTGCCCTGGCGCAAGGGCGAGCCCCAGCCCGACACCTGCCCCTGCCGGTCGAACATGTCTTTGATGCCTACCGGCATGCCATGCAGCGGGCCGCGCACCCGGCCTTGCCGGCGCTCCTGGTCGCGCAGCCGGGCCTCGGCCAGCGCGCCCTCGGCATCGACATCCATCCACGCCAGGCGGCCAGGCGCGGCCCGCTCGATATGGGCCAGGCTGGCACGCACCCATGCTTCGCTGCCCTGCCCGCCGGCATCGGCGCAATCCGGCACGCCGGACCACGGCTGCGGTGCCAGCGCGCGCAGCACCTGCCCGAACGGCGCCGCCGTGTGCGTCATTTCCAGTTCCGCGGCCTCTTGCGCCACGGCTGCGGCCAGCGCCGCCACGGCCTCGGCCAGGTCGGGCAAGTCTCGCTCATCCAGCGGCAGTTTGCGTGCCCGCGCCCAACGCCCGGCCGAGTCGGTCAAGTCGCCCATCTCAGACTCCGCAGCGCTTGGCGATCGCGTCGACCTGCTTGACCACGTCGCCATACTTGTCGGTATAGACTTTCTTGGCCGAATCGGCGCGCGCCTTCCATTCGGCCGTGCCGGCCTCGTCGGCCACTCGGTAGACCGAGCCCTGCGCTTCCATCTGCTTGACCAGCTTGGCGTCGGCCGTGCGGGCCTCTTCCCACTGGCGCTTGATGATGCTGTCCAGGCTTTCGGTCACGGCTGTGCGCTGCGACGGCGTCAGCGCATCCATCCAGCTGCGGTCCACCACCACCGCATACGTGGCCAGCGACATGCCCGGCACATGGAAGGCGTACTTGCCGGTCTTGCCTATCATCTCGGCCCAGCCGGCCGGCGAGGTAAGCACGCCGTCGATGGCGCCTTGCGCCAGCGCCGTACTCATTTCCGAGGCCGCCATCGAGATCGGGCTGGCATCGAAGCTGCGCACCATGTCCAGGAAGATGCGTCCGCCCGTCACCCGCAGCTTGGCGCCGCGCATGTCATCCAGCGACTTCACATCGCGGTCGCGGAATATGAAAAACAGGTCGGCCGTGCGCAACAGGCCCAGCACCTGCAACTGGCGCGATTTCAGGCGCTCGGACATCAGCTCGGTCAGGCCGCTGGCAAAGCAGGCGTTTTCCATTTTCTGGTCCGACAAGCCGAACGGCAGGTTCACATAGCCCAGCCCGGGGTCCAGCGTTTCCAGCCGCACCGATACCGGCCACACCATGTGCACCGCGCCGGTACCCAGGGCCGCCAGCCCATCCTGGTCGTTGTAGAGCTGCGAGGCGGGAAACACCTTTACCTGTACTTCGCCATTGGTGCGCTTGGCCACGTCCTGGGCGAATTCGTTCATGTAGCGCGTCTTCCAGTGCGACGCCGCCACCTCCGAGGTCAACACCAGTTCGACGGCGCCGGCACCCAGCGGAAACGCCAGCGCGAGCAGCAGCGCCGCCCGGCGAAAAAACGGGTAAAACATGGCAATACCTCCTTTGGTGAGTACTGCAATGCAGCGCGGGCGGCGCCCGCGCGGACAGGGCTTTTTTCTATTGATCGCCTACGCCGTGCCCGCGCTTGGGCACCAGGCAGGAACGGATGAAATTCATCACCTCGACACCGTCCTGGTTGAAGGCGCGCGTCAGCGTGGTAACGATGCCCTGGTTGGGCCGGCTGCGCGATTCGCGCAGTTCGAGCACTTCGGATTCGGCGTACAGGGTGTCGCCGGCGAACACGGGCGCGGTCAGGTTGATTTCTTTCCAGCCCAGGTTGGCAATGGCCTTGCCGCTGACATCGCCCACCGTCATGCCCAGCACCACTGCCACCGTCAATCCGCTATTGACCAGCAAGCGGCCGAATTCGCTCTTGCTGGCATAGGCCGCGTCGCAGTGCATGGGATGGAAATTCATCGTCAGCAACGAAAAGTGGATGTTGTCGGCATCCGTCAGCGTGCGGCCGGGCCGGTGCTCGTATACCGCCCCGACTTCGAACTCTTCCAGATAGCGGCCGAAACTGAAGCGATACCGCTTGGGACCGATGGCCATGACCTCCATGCTGCCTCCTTTGTCTAGTTTGTCACTTTGTCTGGACAAATACTCCGACAAACCAGGGAAACATGTCAACGACTTTTGATCATGCGGTGCAACAGAGGGGATTGGGAAGCCCGCAGCTGCGCCGGGGATGACCCCCGGCGCAGACCTGCAAACCGATCAGGCGGGAAAGCCGGCGTTCAGGGCGCGGCGTGGCGCGCGACACCGGCGCGCAAGACCTGCACGGGCAGATGCGTGCCGTAGCTGTAGCAGAGTTCAGCCAGGTCGGGCACTTGCCAGAAGGCCAGATCGGCCTGCTTGCCCACTGCCAGGCTGCCCAGGCGATGGTGCAGGCCCAGGGCGCGCGCCGCCGCATGGGTGACGCCATTCAAGGCTTCGGCGGGTGTCAGCCTGAACAGCGTACAAGCCATGTTCAGCATCAGCAGCAGCGACGCAAAAGGCGAGGTGCCGGGATTGCAGTCGGTTGCCACGGCCATGGCCACGCCATGCCGGCGCAATAAGTCGATCGGCGGCAGGTGCGTATCGCGCAGAAAGTAATAGGCGCCCGGCAGCAGCACCGCCACGGTGCCCGAGGCGGCCAACGCGCGCGCGCCGGCCTCGTCCAGATGTTCCAGGTGGTCTGACGACAGCCCCTTGAAACGCGCCACCAGTTCGCTGCCGCCCAGGTTGCTCAGTTGTTCGGCATGCAGCTTTACCGGCAGGCCAAGCGCCGAGGCGGCCTGGAAGACCCGTTCGGTCTGCCGGGCATCGAAGCCGATGTTTTCACAGAACACGTCCACCGCATCGACCAGGCCGGCCTGCGCGGCGGCCGGCAGCATTTGCTCGCATACGGCATCGACGTAGGCATCGGCGCGGCCCGCGTATTCGGGCGGCAGCGCATGCGCACCCAGGAAGGTCGTGCGGACGGTAACGGCCTCGGTTTCGCCCAGGCGGCGCGCGGTACGCAGCATGGCCAGTTCGGTGTCGCGGTCCAGGCCGTAGCCCGACTTGATCTCGACCGTCGTGACGCCTTCGCGCATCAACGCCTTCAGCCGCGGGCGGGCCTGCTCGGCCAGGGCGGCCTCGCCGGCTGCCCGGGTGGCGCTCACAGTCGAGGCGATACCGCCGCCGGCACGGGCGATCTCTTCGTAGCTGGCGCCGTTCAGGCGCAACGCGAACTCGCGCGCCCGCGAACCCGCATAGACCAGGTGGGTATGGCAGTCGATCAGGCCGGGGGTGACCCACTGGCCGCTGGCATCGATAGTGGCCGCGGCCTGGGCGCCGGACGGCAGGTCGGCGGCGCGGCCCATCCAGGCGATCCGGCCCTGGCTGATGGCCAGCGCGTCGGCATCGTCGGCTGTTCCGTATTCGCCTGCCCGCCCGGGCGCAAACGTGGCCAGCCGGGCGTTGACGATCAGGGTATCCCACGCGCCCTGCGTATCTGGGTGCTCCATGGATGGCTCCTTTGGGTCGATGGTTGAAAGTTTACTTGACTATACTTGTATATCCAAGTTAAATCCGTCTCATGGAAAGCTATTTTTCGAGGGGGTTCCGTCATGAATGATGCACCGCGCGACCAGCCTCTGGCGCCTTATGCCCGCATCAAGCGGCACATCATCGAGCACATCGAATCGGGCCAGTGGGCGGTCAATGAGCAAGTGCCGTCCGAGAACCAGCTCGCCGCGCAGTTCGACGTATCGCGCATGACGGCGCGCCGCGCCATTCTTGAACTTACGCAGGACGGCATGCTGGTGCGCAGCCAGGGATTGGGCACCTTCGTGGCCGAACGCCGCCCCGTGCTGCCTGTGCTGGAAGTGCGCAACATCGCCGACGAGATCGCCGAGCGGGGCCACCGCTACAGCGGCCGCATCATCCTGCTCGAACAAGAGGCCGCCACCGACGGCATCGCGATTGCCCTGGGCATCGCGCCCGGTGCCCAGGTTTTCCATTCGATCCTGCTGCACCTGGACAACGACCGGCCGGTGCAACTGGAAGACAGGTACGTCAATCCCCAGGCCGCACCCCGTTATCTCGAGCAGGACTTCCGCCAGGAAACGCCCAACGCCTACCTGAGCCGTGTCGCCCCCCTGTCGGCGGTAGAGCACACCATCGAAGCCATCCTGCCCAACGCCGAGATCAGTGCCTGGCTGGGCCTGGAAAGCCCGCAAGCCTGCCTGCAGGTATTGCGGCGCACCTGGACATCGCCCCATATCGCCACCTTTGCCCGCCTGATCCACCCGGGCGACTCATACCGCCTGAGCGGCTACGCCACCGTGCCCGCACAAGCCGGCCGGACAGCCCCACGCAACAGAACTTCGACGGAGAAACGCCATGAGCAATGACCTGACCGCCCGCCACGACGCCACGCGAACCATCCGGGCGCCCCGCGGCACTACCTTGAACTGCAAGAACTGGCTGATCGAGGCGGCCTACCGCATGATCCAGAACAATCTGGATGCGGAAGTCGCCGAACATCCTGAAGAACTGGTGGTGTACGGAGGCATCGGACGCGCGGCCCGCAATTGGCCGGCCTACGACAAGATCCTGGAAGTGCTGCGCCGCCTCGAGGCCGACGAAACGCTGCTCATCCAGTCCGGCAAGCCTGTGGGCGTATTCAAGACCCACGCCGACGCGCCCCGCGTGCTGCTGGCGAACTCGAACCTGGTTCCGCACTGGGCCACCTGGGACCACTTCCACGAGCTCGATCGCAAGGGCCTGATGATGTACGGCCAGATGACCGCCGGCAGCTGGATCTACATAGGGTCGCAGGGCATTGTCCAGGGCACTTACGAAACCTTCTACGCCGTGGCCAACCAGCATTTCGGCGGCGACCCGAAGGGGCGCTGGATTCTTACCGCCGGCCTGGGCGGCATGGGCGGCGCGCAGCCGCTGGCCGCCACCATGGCCGGCTTCAGCATGATCGCCGTCGAATGCGATGAATCGCGTATCGATTTCCGCCTGCGCACGCGCTATATCGACGCCAAGGCCACCACGCTCGACGAGGCGCTGGCCACCATCGACCGGGCCCGCGCCGAGAACCGCGCCGTTTCGGTGGGCCTGCTGGGCAACGCGGCCGACATCGTCCAGGAAATGGTCCGCCGCAACATCACACCCGACTGCCTTACCGACCAGACCTCGGCCCACGACCCGCTCAACGGCTACCTGCCACAGGGCTGGACGGTGCAAGACTGGCGCGCGAAGCGCCAGAGCGACCCCGACGCCGTCGTCGCCGCCGCCAGGCAATCCATGGCCGCCCACGTGCGAGCCATGCTCGAACTGAAGCAGCGCGGCGCCGCCACACTGGACTACGGCAACAACATCCGCCAGGTCGCCCTGGAAGAAGGCGTGGCCAACGCATTTGATTTTCCGGGCTTCGTGCCGGCCTACATCCGGCCGCTGTTCTGCGAAGGTATCGGGCCATTCCGCTGGGCGGCGCTGTCGGGCGACCCCGAAGACATCTACAAGACCGACGCCAAGGTCAAAGAGCTGATCCCCGGCGACAAGCACCTGCACAACTGGCTCGACATGGCGCGCGAGCGCATTGCCTTCCAGGGCCTGCCGGCGCGCATTTGCTGGGTGGGCGTGCGCGACCGCGCGCGCCTGGCGCTGGCCTTCAACGAAATGGTCCGCACCGGCGAGCTCAGCGCCCCCATTGTGATCGGCCGCGATCATCTCGACTCGGGCTCGGTGGCCAGCCCCAACCGCGAAACCGAATCCATGCGCGACGGATCGGACGCCGTGTCGGATTGGCCGCTGCTCAATGCGCTGCTGAACACGGCGGGCGGCGCCACCTGGGTATCGCTGCACCACGGCGGCGGCGTGGGGATGGGTTTCTCGCAGCACGCGGGCGTGGTCATCGTTTGCGATGGCACTGTCGAAGCGGACCGGCGCCTGGCGCGAGTGTTGCACAACGATCCCGCCACCGGCGTGATGCGCCATGCCGATGCCGGCTACGAAAGCGCGATCGAATGCGCCCAGGCGGTCGGGCTGGATCTGCCCATGCTCAAGCCCTAGTCCTTTTTCCTTCCCCGGTTTTACCCAAGGAGTTGTGATGCGCCACCCCCGCCCGGCCGCAGGCCGCACTGTAAGGGTTCTATCGCAGGTATTCCGTCTCAAGGCAGGCGCGGCGCTCGTTGCCCTGGCCAGTGCCGCCGGCATGTTCCAGGCGTCGGCAGCCTGGGCCGCCGATGGCGGCGCCGCGGCCGCCCGCCCGCCCGTGGTATCCACCATGGCCGAGGCCCGCCAGGCGCCGCTGGCACTCGACGGCCGCTCGCTCACGGCGGCCCAGGTTCTCGACGTGGCGCGCGGCGGCCAGGCCGTGGCGCCCACCGACGCGGCCTGGCAGCGGGTGGCCCACTCGCACGAACTGCTGCTGGAATACGCGCGGCTGGGCCAGCCGGTCTACGGCCTGAACCGGGGCGTAGGGCAGAACAAGGACCAGACCATTTTTTCCGGCGACACCCTGTCGGACGAAGCGCGGGCGCTGTCCGCCGCCTTCAACCACCGCATGCTGCTTTCGCATACGGTTGCCTACGGCAAGCCCGCGCCCGCCGATGCCGTACGCGCCGCCATGCTGGTGCGCCTGAACACGGCGCTGTTCGGCGGCACCGGCATGAGCCCGGCATTGGTACGCCAGTACGTGGCCTTCCTGAACAAGGGGCTGACACCGGTCGTGCTGGGTCAGGGTTCGGTAGGCCAGGCCGACATCACCATCCTGCCGCAGATCGGCCTGGCCATGATGGGCAAAGGGCAGATCGAGGTCGGCGGCAAGACCATGCCGGCGGCCGACGCCATGCGGCAGGCCGGCATCGCACCGGTCGAGCCCTACGCCAAAGACTCGCTGTCGCTGCTCAGTTCGAACGCCTACGGCGCGGCGCTGGCCATCCTGGCCGCGCACGACGCCCAACGGCTGCTCGACCGGGCCGACGAAGTGGCCGCCCTGTCGCTCGAAGGCTTGAACGGCAACATTGCGCCGCTGCTGCCGGCCACGCAGGCCCAGCGTCCGTATCCGGCCCAACAGCAGACCGCCCGGCGTATTCTCGCCATGCTGGAAGGCAGCGCGCTGTGGCAGACCGACGACAAGCGCGCCCTGCAGGACCCCCTGAGTTTTCGAACCGTGAGCCAGGTGCATGGCGCGGCGCGCGAGGCCCTGCGGGAACTGAACGCGCAGTTGGCCATCCAGATCAACACGTCGGACGACAACCCCACGGTGGCGCTGGACGCCGCCCCGCCCGCCGGCGTGATGCCGCAGGAAGCGCGCTACTACGTCACCCAGGGCAAGGTGCACGGAGCCATCCTGCCCAGCGCCGGTTTCGACCCCACCGTATGGGTGGTGCCGCTGCAATCGGTCGGCGTGGCGCTTTCGCAGGTGGCGCAGTCATCGGCCCAGCGCGTGCTGCGCATGGGCGACCCCGCGTTCACCAAGCTGCCGCGCTTTCTTGCTCCCGACGACAAGACGCTGGCCTATACCACCATCCAGAAGCCGGTGTCGGCGCTGACCACGGAAATCCGCGCGCTGTCGCATCCGGTGTCGTCGGATGCGCTGGCGGTGGCCGGCAATATCGAAGATGTGGCCACCAACGCGCCGCTCGCCGCGCAGCGTGTCCAGCAGCAGGTGCAGCGGCTGCGCACGCTATTGGGCATCGAACTGATGCATGCCGCGCAGGCTGTCGACCTGCGCACCCGCGCCGATCCGCAACGCCCCATAGGCAAGGGCACCGGCACCCTGCTCGCCGCATTCCGTGTACAAGTGCCGTTCCTGTCGGAAGACCGCCGCCTGGCCAACGACATCGCGCGCGCCGATCAATTTCTTGAAACAGACCGCGGTGCCACGCAGTAAGCATCCACCCACCACAGCAGCGAGATCTGCACAGGGGAAAACCATGAAACCATCTCTCGCCATCCGCATGAGCACGGCCATCCTGGCCGGCGCAGTATCCG
>DASPIV010000427.1:0-3332 GCA_035628955.1 Bordetella sp. | reverse complement strand
CCGGCGCTACGACCTTCTCAATTTTCCGATTCTCGAGATCATCATGTCCAAACAATTTGACGTCGTCGTCATCGGTGCCGGCCCCGGCGGATACATTGCCGCCATCCGCGCCGCGCAACTGGGTATGTCGGTGGCTTGCATCGACGCCTGGCAGAACGGCCAGGGTGGCCCGGCGCCTGGCGGTACGTGCACCAACGTGGGCTGCATCCCGTCCAAGGCGCTGCTGCAATCGTCCGAGCACTACGAACAGGTCAACCATCACTTTGCCGACCACGGTATCGAAGTCCAGGGCGTCAGCCTGAAGCTGGATACGCTGATCGGCCGCAAGAACACGGTGGTCAAGCAGAACAACGACGGCATCCTGTACTTGTTCAAGAAGAACAAGGTCACGTTCTTCCATGGCATGGGCGCTTTTGCCGGCAAGGCCGACGGCGGCTATGCGGTCAAGGTCAGCGGCACCAGCGAAGAAGACCTGGTGGCCAAGCACGTGATCGTGGCCACGGGTTCGTCGGCGCGCGAATTGCCGGGCCTGCCGTTCGACGAGAAAGTGGTGCTGTCCAACGACGGCGCCTTGAATATCGATGCCGTACCCAAGAAGCTGGGCGTGATCGGCGCCGGCGTCATCGGCCTGGAAATGGGCAGCGTGTGGCGCCGCCTGGGTGCCGAGGTCACCATCCTGGAAGCCATGCCGGAGTTCCTGGCGGCGGCCGACCAGCAAGTGGCCAAGGAAGCCTTGAAGGCCTTTGCCAAGCAGGGCCTGGACATCCAGATGGGCGTGAAGATCGGCGAGATCAAGGCCACGGCCAAGTCGGTCACCGTGCCTTACGCCGATGCCAAGGGCGCTGAACAGAAGTTGGTGGTGGACAAGCTGATCGTCTCGATCGGCCGCGTACCGTACACCGGCGGCCTGAATGCCGAGGCGGTGGGCCTGAAGCTGGATGAGCGCGGCTTTATCGAGGTGGACGGCGACTGCAAGACCAGTCTTCCCAATGTGTGGGCGGTGGGCGACGTGGTGCGCGGCCCGATGCTGGCCCACAAGGCCGAGGAAGAAGGCGTGGCGGTGGCCGAGCGCATTGCGGGCCAGCACGGCCATGTCAATTTCGATACGGTGCCGTGGGTCATCTATACCTCGCCCGAGATTGCCTGGGTGGGCAAGACCGAGCAGCAACTGAAGAAAGAAGGCCGCGAATACAAGGCCGGCAGCTTCCCGTTCATGGCCAACGGCCGCGCGCGCGCCCTGGGCGACACCACGGGTTTCGCCAAGGTCATCGCCGATGCCAAGACCGACGAAGTGCTGGGCGTGCATATCGTGGGTCCGATGGCTTCCGAGCTGATTTCCGAAGCCGTCACCATCATGGAGTTCCGCGGCGCGGCCGAAGACATCGCGCGTATCTGCCATGCGCACCCGACCTTGTCGGAAGCCGTGAAGGAAGCGGCCCTGGCGGTGGACAAGCGCACGCTGAACTTCTGATGCCGGCCTTGCGGCGCGGCGTGCCGCGCCGCGCCGCTTTGCCATCGGGTCTGTACAAGGCGCTCCAAGCGCCTTTTCTTCCAGGTTTGCCGCCGCGACATGAACGTCCGTGAATACTACGAACAAGCCCTGACGGAACGGGGCTATCAGCCGGATATGGCGCAGAAGCACGCTGTCGACCGGTTGCAGGCCTATTACGACGACTGGGTGCGCTTCAAGGCCGTGCGCTCGAATGCGCTGAAGAAGCTGCTGAGCCGGCCCGACATACCGCGAGGCGTGTACCTGTGGGGCGGGGTGGGACGCGGCAAGAGCTTCCTGATGGACGCCTTCTACGCCACCGTGCCGGTGGTGCGCAAGACACGCCTGCATTTCCATGAGTTCATACGCGGCGTGCACCGCGAGCTGGAAAGCGTGAAGGGCATGCAGGATCCGCTGGACGAAGTGGCGCGCCGCGTGGCCAAGCGCTACCGGCTGATCTGCTTCGACGAATTCCATGTGTCGGACGTGGCCGACGCCATGATCCTGTACCGCCTGCTGCTCAAGCTGTTCGAGTACGGGACTTCGTTCGTGATGACGTCAAACTACGAGCCCTCGACTCTGTACCCCGACGGCCTGCATCGCGACCGCATCCTGCCCGCCATCGAGCTGATCCAGAAACGCATGGACATCCTGAACGTGGATGCCGGCGTCGACTATCGCCGCCGCTCGCTGGAACAGGTGCAGTGCTATCACTCGCCGCTCGACGAGCGTGCGCGGGCCGCCCTGCAAGATGCCTTCGACCGCCTGGCCGACACGCCGCCCCAGGAGCCGGTATTGCATATCGAGCACCGCGAGATCCGCGCGCGGGCGCTGGCGGGCTCGGTCGTGTGGTTCGATTTCGCCACGCTGTGCGGCGGCCCGCGGTCGCAGAACGATTACCTGGAACTGGCGAATCGCTTCCATGCCGTCATTCTGTCGGACGTGCCGCGCATGGGGCCGCGCCAGGCATCCGAGGCGCGCCGCTTCACGTGGTTGATCGACGTGTTTTACGACCACAAGATCAAACTGATCATGTCGGCCGAATGCGAGCCCGAAGAACTGTACACCGAAGGCGCGCTGGCCAATGAATTCCACCGTACGGTGTCGCGCATCATGGAAATGCAGTCGCGCGAATACCTGGAGTCCGAGCGCCGCCTGACGGTCGGCTTGTAGCGCGCGCGCCGCGTAGGGGCGGGGCTTGTGGCTTTAAGATTGATAATAATACTGGTTATCAATTACTATCTTGTTTTTCCGCCTGTTCGAACTCCCGCTTGCCGTGAATACCTCTACGCCGTGCGGGCCCGCCGCGTCTGCGCCGGTGCCTGTCGATGTACTCTACCGAGACCACCAGCCATGGCTGTTTCGTTGGCTGCGGGGCAGGCTTGGCAGCCCGTTCCGGGCCGAGGATTTAGCCCAGGACGTGTTCGTGCGCGTCATTGCGGGGCGCAAGCAGGTGCGTGCCGCCCAGGCGCGGCCCTTCCTGCGTACCATCGCACAGGGCCTGCTGGTGGACCACTATCGCCGCGCCAGCCTGGAACAGGCCTACCTGGATTATCTGGCCATATTGCCCGAGCCGCGGGCGCCATCGGCCGAGCAGCGTGCCGCCATGGTGCAGCAGATTGCGGCGCTGGACCGCATGCTGGCGGGCCTGCCAGACAATGTGCGCCGCGCCTTCCTGCTGGCCCAGATCGATGGGCTGGGTTATGCCGAGATCGCCTTGCAGTTGGGGGTATCGGTGAGTTCCGTGCAGCAATACATGACCCGCGCCCTGACGGCCTGCTATGCCTGCCTCGAGAGCTGAAGCAGTGCCGGTAGATCCGGCGGCGCGCGAGGCGATCGCGTG
>DASPIV010000426.1:0-4914 GCA_035628955.1 Bordetella sp. | reverse complement strand
GCGCATGCGCAATTGCAAAAAAAACTTGCTATATTCCGGGTTTTCCCTCAGACTTGCACCCATGATGACCAAGGTACTTTTCGTTTGCATGGGTAATATCTGCCGCTCCCCAAGCGCAGAGGGCGTTTTTCGCCATTTGGTGAACGATGCCGGTTTGAGCGATGTCGTGCGTGTGGATTCCGCAGGCACGCATGCCTATCACATTGGCGAGGCGCCCGACGCCCGTGCCCAGGCCGCCGCTCGCAAGCGCGGCTATGAAATCAACCATTGCGAAGCCCGTCAGGTTACCGCCGACGACTTCCGTGAGTTCGATCTCATCCTGGTCATGGACTGGGACAACCTTTCCGCGCTGCAGCAACAATGCCCCAAGGCTTATCAGCACAAGCTGATGCTGCTTATGCGCTTTGCCAACGAGTTCGAAGAAGCCACGGTGCCGGATCCCTACTACGGCGGCCCCGAAGGTTTCGGCAAAGTGCTCGACTACCTGGAAGATGCCTGTCAGGGTGTCCTGGAACTGGTCCGCAAGCGGGCCACGCAATACCAGGCCGCCTGATTGCCGGCTGGACTGGCCCTGAAAAACCGCGCTACGGCGCGGTTTTTTGCGATTGCGATGACTTAGCAATTTACTCGGGAATTTGCTATACTTGACGCAATTACTCAGGTATTGGGTACCCAGTTGGGGCGCCCAGCCGGTTTCAACAGGAATTCACCATGCGGCTTACTACGAAAGGGCGTTTCGCGGTTACCGCGATGATCGACCTGGCCATGCGGCAGCACAGCGGTCCGGTGACTCTCGCGGCAATCAGCCAGCGTCAGAACATTTCGCTTTCTTATCTTGAGCAGTTGTTCGGCAAGTTGCGCCGGCACGAACTGGTCGACAGCGTGCGCGGCCCTGGCGGCGGCTATTCGCTGGCCCGGTTGGCGCGCAACGTCACGGTTGCCGACATCATTTTCGCGGTCGATGAACCGCTCGATGCCACCAATTGTGGCGGCAAGCATGACTGCACCAGCGGCAACGATGGCAAGTCGGGCAAGTGCATGACGCACGAACTCTGGACGACCTTGAACCGCAAGATGGTCGATTACCTGGATTCAGTGTCTTTGCAAGACCTGGTCGACCAGCAGCGGCTGCGCCAATTGCAGGAAGCCACCAAGGCAGCGCAGGGCTGCACCGCCGTGCGCGTAGAGCGCGGTGCCGCGGGTGCGTCCGCAGCCTCCAGCCCCGCCATCGCCGCCGACGCCACTGTATAAGCAGGAGTAGCAACACATGACCACCCGCCCGATTTACCTCGATTATTCCGCCACCACGCCAGTCGATCCGCGCGTGGTCGAGAAAATGGTGCCCTGGCTGTACGACAACTTCGGCAACCCGGCCTCGCGCAGCCACGCTTTTGGTTGGGAAGCCGAGGACGCCGTCGAGAACGCTCGCCAGGAAGTGGCCAATCTGGTCAACGCCGACCCGCGCGAAATCATCTGGACGTCGGGCGCTACCGAGTCGGATAACCTGGCCATCAAGGGCGCCGCCAATTTCTACGCCGAGCGCGGCAAGCACATCATCACGGTGAAGACCGAGCACAAGGCGGTGTTGGATACCTGTCGTGAGCTCGAGCGCCAAGGCTTCGAGCTGACCTACCTGGATGTGCGCGACGATGGCCTGGTCGACCTGGATGCATTCAAGGCGGCGTTGCGGCCCGATACCATCCTGGTGTCGATCATGATGGTGAACAACGAAATCGGCGTTATCCAGGACATCGAGACGCTGGGCGAAATCTGCCGCGAGAAGGGCATTGTGTTCCATGTCGACGCAGCCCAGGCCACGGGCAAGGTTGCGATCGACCTGCAGAAGCTCAAGGTCGACCTGATGTCGTTCTCGGCCCACAAGACCTACGGTCCCAAGGGTATCGGCGCACTGTATGTGCGGCGCAAGCCGCGTGTGCGCATCGAGGCCCAGATGCACGGGGGCGGCCACGAGCGTGGCTTCCGTTCGGGCACGCTGGCCACCCATCAGATCGTGGGCATGGGCGAGGCTTTCCGCCTGGCCCGCGAGGAAATGGGCACCGAGAACGAACGCGTCCGCATGCTGCGCGACCGTTTGTGGGCGGGCTTGTCGCAAATCGAGGAAACCTACCTGAACGGCAGTCTGGAACAGCGCGTGCCGCATAACCTGAACGTCAGTTTCAATTATGTCGAAGGCGAATCGCTGATCATGGCCATCAAGGAATTGGCTGTTTCCAGCGGGTCGGCCTGCACCTCGGCCAGTCTGGAGCCGTCTTATGTGCTGCGGGCATTGGGCCGCAACGACGAACTGGCGCACAGTTCGATCCGCTTCACCCTGGGCCGGTTCACCACCGAGCAGGAAATCGACTACACGATCGACTTGATCAAGAGCCGCGTGGGCAAACTGCGCGATATGTCGCCGTTGTGGGAAATGGCCCAGGCGGGTATCGACCTGAACACTGTACAGTGGGCCGCCCACTGAGCGCCCGCGCGACCGACACAGGAGAAACATCATGGCATACAGCAGCAAAGTTCTGGATCACTACGAAAATCCCCGCAACGTGGGCTCGTTCGAGAAGGGCGATGACTCGGTGGGTACCGGCATGGTCGGCGCGCCGGCGTGTGGCGATGTGATGAAACTGCAGATCAAGGTAAGCGAATCGGGTGTCATCGAAGACGCGCGCTTCAAGACCTATGGTTGCGGTTCGGCCATCGCTTCCAGCTCGCTGGTCACCGAATGGGTCAAGGGCAAGACGCTGGACGAAGCGCTCAATATCCGCAACACCCATATCGCCGAAGAACTGGCCCTGCCGCCCGTCAAGATCCACTGCTCGATCCTGGCGGAAGATGCCATCAAGGCAGCAGTGCAGGACTACAAGGAAAAGCACGCGTCGCCGGTCGAGGCCGGTACCGCGGCAGTTGCGGCGGCGAACTGATATGTCCGTTACCCTGACCCAACAGGCGGCCTCGCACATCGGGCGCTACCTGCAGAAGCGTGGCAAGGGCGTAGGCCTGCGGTTGGGCGTGCGTACCACCGGATGCTCGGGCATGGCTTACAAGCTCGAGTACGTGGACGAACCCACGGCTGAAGACATCGTCTTCGAGAGCTTTGGCGTCAAGGTATTCGTAGACCCCAAAAGCTTTTCCTACCTGGACGGCACCGAGCTCGACTATGCGCGCGAAGGCTTGAACGAGGGCTTCAAGTTTCGCAACCCCAACGAAAAGGCGACCTGCGGCTGCGGCGAGTCGTTCACGGTGTAGGTCTTGGTGGCGGACGATCATTTCAGCCTGTTTGACCTGCCCGCGCGGTTCGATATAGATGCCCAGGCGCTCGAACGCGCCTGGCGGAGCGTGGCTGCACAAGTGCATCCCGACCGCTATGCCACTGCCAGCCCGGCCGAGCGCCGTGTGGCCATGCAGTGGGCCGCGCGCGCCAACGAGGCCTACCGGCAGTTGCGCGACCCGCTGTTGAGGGCGCGCTATCTGTGCGAGCAGGCGGGCATCGACCTGCAGACCGAAAGCAATACCGCGATGAATCCGGCGTTTTTGATGCAGCAGATGCAATGGCGTGAAATGCTGGACGACGCCCGCCACGATCCTGCCGTGTTTGCCACGCTTGAGTCCGAACTGGACGAGGCGCGCCGCGAGATGCGCGAAACGTTGGGCAGGCTGCTTGATGAGCGCCAGGACTACGCGGCCGCCGGTACCAAGGTGCGCGAATGGATGTTTGTCGAAAAATTGGCGCAAGAGCTGGCGGCCGCCAGGCCGGCCGGTTAGCCGCTTCAGCCCAGGCCATGCCGCACCGTTTCCCCGCATTCCTACCTGAAGCTTAATCATGGCCTTATTGCAGATTTCCGAGCCTGGCGATTCGCCCGCGCCGCACCAGCGCAAGCTGGCGGTGGGCATCGACCTGGGCACGACCAATTCCCTGGTGGCCGCAGTGCGCAGCAGCACACCCGAAGTACTGCGCGATGCCGATGGGCAGGCGCTGCTGCCCTCCGCGGTGCGCTACTTCGCCGATGGCAAGGTTGCCATTGGCCGGCAGGCGCTGGCACAACAGGCCGCCGACCCGTTCAATACCGTGGTCTCGGTCAAGCGCTTCATGGGCCGTTCGCTGGATGAAGCGCGCGCCAGCGGCGCGCCGTACGAGTTTGTCGAAGCCCCCGGCATGGTCCGGCTGCGCACGGTGCAGGGTGAATTGAGCCCGGTCGAAGTGTCGGCACAGATTCTGGCGGTACTGCGCCAGCGCGCCGAAGACGTGCTGGGCGACGATCTGGTGGGCGCGGTCATCACCGTGCCCGCCTATTTCGACGATGCCCAGCGCCAGGCCACGCGCGACGCCGCGCGCCTGGCCGGCCTGAACGTGCTGCGCTTGCTCAACGAACCTACGGCTGCCGCCATTGCCTACGGGCTGGATCAAGCGGCCGAAGGCACGTATGCCGTATACGATCTGGGCGGGGGTACTTTCGATGTGTCCATCCTGCGTCTGTCCAAGGGCGTATTCGAGGTCGTGGCCACGGGCGGCGATACGGCGCTGGGGGGCGACGACTTCGACTGGGCCATCAGTGAGTTCGCACGTTCCACCCTGGGAGACGCGCCATTGGTGCCGGCCGATCGCCGCACCGTGCTGGTGGCGGCTCGCGCCGCGCGCGAAGCGCTGTCGCAAGAGTCTTCCGCTGCGCTTCGTGCCACCCTGCAAGACGGCCGTGCGCTGGACCTGAACCTGACCCGGGCACAGTTCGAGCAATTGGTCGAGCCGCTGGTGCGCCGCACCCTGGATCGAGCCCGCTCGGCGCTGCGCGATGCCGGATTGGCCGTGTCCGACGTCAAGGGTGTAGTGATGGTGGGGGGTGCAACCCGCATGCCGGTCATCCAGCAGGCGGTGCGCGAGCTGTTCGGCACCGAGCCGCTGGTCGA
>DASPIV010000425.1:0-4040 GCA_035628955.1 Bordetella sp. | reverse complement strand
AAGCGGACCAGGTGCGCGACATGGTCCGGCGTTTTGCCACCACTTTGGACGATGTCGGCGCTTTCGTGGCAGCCTGAAACCTAGCGCCGCCGCGAACCCAGCAACGAGCCCAGCATGCCCCGCACGAGCTGGCGCGCCAGCGTGCGGGCGGTACTCTTGACGACCGATTGCACGACGCCATCGCGCCGGCCACCCCGCGGGCCGGTGGAACCAAACAACACGTCGTTCAATCCGTCCATCATGCCGCCAGACTTGCCCGAATCGCCGGTATCTTTGGGCGAACCGGCGGTTCCGCTGGACCGGCCGGCAGGCGCACCCCCATCCGGCGCCTCGGCGCTGGCCCGGGCACTCAACACTTCGTAGGCCGACTCCCGGTCGATCTCCTGCGCATATTTGCCCGCCATTGCCGTATCCTGGCGCAGGGCCTGGCGTTCGGCATCCGTGGCGGGGCCGATGCGGCTGCCCGGCGGCAATATCCAGGCCCGCTCGGTGGGCGCCGGCCGCCCCTTGGCATCCAGCAGCGAGACCAGCGCCTCGCCTACTCCCAATTCCGTAATGGCGGCCTCGATGTCCAGGCCCGGATTCGGACGCATGGTCTGCGCGGCGGTCTTGACGGCCTTCTGATCGCGCGGCGTGAAGGCCCGCAGCGCATGCTGGACCCTGTTGCCCAGTTGGCCCAGCACCGAATCCGGGATATCCAGAGGATTCTGTGTCACGAAGTACACCCCTACGCCCTTGGACCGCACCAAGCGGACCACCTGCTCGATCTTGTCCAGCAGAGCCTTGGGCGCATCGTCGAACAATAAGTGCGCTTCGTCGAAGAAGAACACCAGCTTGGGTTGCTCGCGGTCACCGACCTCGGGCAGCTTTTCGTACAGGTCGGCCAGCAGCCACAACAGGAAAACACCATACAGGCGCGGAGATTGCATCAGCTTGTCGGCAGCCAGGATGTTGACAAAGCCGCGGCCTTGCGCATCGGTGCGCATCAGATCGCTGACATCGAGCATCGGCTCGCCGAAGAACTGCTGCGCTCCTTGGGATTCCAGGGTCAGCAGACTGCGCTGGATAGCACCGACCGACGCGGAAGACACATTGCCGTAGCGGGTCTTGAGCTCGGCGGCCCGCTCAGCCACGTTCTGCAGCATGGCCCTCAAGTCTTTCAGGTCCAGCAGCAATTGGCCTTCATCGTCGGCCACCCGAAACACCAGGGTCAGCACCCCTTCCTGGGTGTCATTGAGCTCCAGCATGCGCGACAGCAGCAGCGGCCCCATGTCGGATACTGTGGCGCGTACAGGCAGCCCCTGCTCGCCGAACACATCCCACAGCATGGCCGGGCTGGCGCCCCAGGCAGGCTCGGCTACCCCGATCGCCTTCAGCCGCTCTTGCAACTTGGGGGATGGGGTCCCGGTCTGTGAAATGCCAGTCAGGTCGCCCTTGACATCGGCCATGAACACGGGCGTGCCGATGCGTGAAAACGCCTCGGCCAGCACTTGTAACGTTACCGTCTTGCCCGTGCCAGTGGCGCCGGTGATACATCCGTGGCGATTTGCCAACGCCGGCAGCAAGGCAATTCGAGCCTGAGCGTTCTGGGCGACGACGATGGGATCGGGCATGGCAGCTCTCCGGGCGGCGAAAAATAGTGCCACAAGTGTATTGCGTGCGCCACGACTTGTGCGCACTAACGTGCACCCAGCCGGGGCAGGCTGGCCCAACCACGGTAAAATGCCTGTTTTTGCCTACATCACCTTCTGGGACATCATGGCCGGACACAGCAAATGGGCCAATATCCAGCACCGCAAGGGTCGTCAGGACGCCAAGCGGGGCAAGCTCTGGACCAAAATCATTCGTGAGATCACCGTCGCCGCGCGAGCCGGCGGCCCCGATCCGGACAGCAATCCGCGCCTGCGCATGGCCTGGGACAAGGCCACCGACGCCAATATGCCCAAGGACAACGTCCAGCGCGCCATCCAGCGTGGCGCGGGCGGAGCCGACGGCGCCAACTACGAAGAAGTTCGCTACGAAGGCTATGGCATCGGTGGTGCGGCGGTCGTGGTCGATTGCATGACCGACAACCGTACCCGCACCGTGGCCGAAGTGCGGCATGCGTTCGCCAAGAATGGCGGCAACCTGGGCCAGGAAGGCTCGGTAGCCTTCATGTTCAAGCATTGCGGCCAGTTCGTCTTCGCACCCGGCACGCCTGAAGACACCGTCATGGAAGCCGCGCTGGAAGCCGGCGCCGAGGACGTCGCGACCGACGACGAAGGCGTCATCGAAGTCATCTGTGCGCCAACCGACTATGCCGCGGTGCGCAAGGCGTTCGAAGCAACCGGCCTGAAGGCCGAGATCGAGGGCATCATTATGAAGCCCCAGAACGAAACCGAACTCACTGGCGAAGACGCCGTGAAAATGCAGAAGCTGCTCGATGCCCTCGAAGGCCTGGATGACGTCCAGGAAGTCTATACCACCGTCGTATTCGACGAAGCGCAATGACCCCTGCGGTACGGCGATTCGCCGTACCGCCCCTCCGTGCCATGCCTGCTGCAACACAAAACGCCGTGGCTACTTTAAGAAGCAATAGAACATGAAACTCCTGGTAATCGGTTCCGGTGGCCGCGAACATGCCCTGGCTTGGCGCCTGGCCCGCTCCCCCCGCGTCCACAAGGTCTATGTGGCGCCGGGCAACGGCGGCACCGAGCAGGGCGACCTGCTGCAGAACGTGCCGTTCACCAGTGCTGAAGAATTGGCCGATTTTGTCCGGCGTGAAGGCGTTTCCCTGACCGTGGTCGGGCCCGAGGCCCCCTTGGCCGCGGGCGTGGTCGATGTATTCCGCGCACGCGACCTGAAGATCTTTGGCCCCACCAAGGCGGCTGCGCAGTTGGAAAGTTCCAAGGACTATGCCAAGGCCTTCATGGTGCGCCACGGGATACCTACTGCCCAGTACCAGACCTTTACCGATCCGGCCCAGGCGCACGCCTATATCGACCAGCAAGGCGCGCCTATCGTCATCAAGGCCGATGGTCTCGCCGCAGGCAAAGGTGTGGTGGTTGCCACCGATCTCGAACAAGCGCACGCAGCCGTCGACGCCATGCTGGGCGACGGCAGCCTGGGCCAGGCGGGGGCGCGCGTCGTCATCGAGGAATGCCTGGTGGGCGAAGAAGCCAGCTTCATCGTCATGGTGGATGGCCGCAACGTGCTGGCGCTGGCCACCAGCCAGGACCACAAGCGCTTGCAGGATGGCGATGCCGGCCCAAATACGGGTGGCATGGGAGCCTATTCGCCGGCCCCCATCATTACGCCCGAACTGCATCATCGCATCATGCGCGAGATCATCTTGCCGACTGTGCAAGGCATGACGCGCGACGGCATCCCATACACAGGCTTCCTGTATGCAGGACTCATGATTGCCCCCGGCGACGATCCCGACCGCCCCATCAAGACGCTGGAATTCAACTGCCGCATGGGCGATCCGGAAACCCAGCCCATCATGATGCGGGTCAAGAGCGATTTGCTCGATGCATTGGAACACGCGG
This sequence comes from Bordetella sp., assembly GCA_035628955.1. Taxonomy (GTDB): domain Bacteria; phylum Pseudomonadota; class Gammaproteobacteria; order Burkholderiales; family Burkholderiaceae_B; genus Bordetella_A. Next base: position 510 of record DASPIV010000425.1, on the reverse strand, counting down.
TCGACGGCACGCTCGACCAGGCCGACATCGTCTGGGACCGCCGCACCGCACTGGGTGTCGTGCTGGCCGCGCACAACTACCCAGGCACGCCGCGCAGCGGCGACGTCATCGCCTCGCTGCCCGCCGATACCGAAGACTGCGCCATCTTTCATGCCGGTACACGGCGCGAGGGCGATCAACTCAAGACGGCAGGCGGCCGCGTATTGTGCGTGACGGCCCTGGGCGATTCGGTGCGTATGGCACGCGAGCGTGCCTATGTCGCGGTGGATTCGGTTCAATTCGCGGGGCGGCAGTACCGCGCCGACATCGGCTGGCGCGCGCTCAAGCCCTCGCAGCAGAAAAACAAGTCGCACGCTTGAAGTCCACGAGTTACACAATGAACGCAGTTCCCGTTTCCGACGTGCACGCCTACCTTACGGACTTGCAGGCGCGCATCGTACAAGCATTAGAGCAGGCCGGCGGCGAAGCCTTTCGCACCGATACCTGGCAGCGCCCGGAAGGCGGTGGCGG
>DASPIV010000424.1:0-3222 GCA_035628955.1 Bordetella sp. | reverse complement strand
GGACACCTACCAGACGGGCCAGCTGCGGCGGGGTCCAGGATTGCGAGCAATCATTGCGCAGCATCGTTGCCGCCTGTATTACGGCGGCGTGCTGCCGGGCGCCCATTTGACCCACGGCGACAGGCGCACTGAGTACGTCGGCGACTAGCGCCAAGGCTTCGAGGACCCGTGCAGTGCGCCACGCCTGCAGGGCCAATGGATCACTTACCGGAGCGGCACCGGATAACGCCCACGCCAGATCCACACATGCCGGAGGTGCCACGAATGTGGCGGTGAGCGCCGCGCCGGTGGGGGCATTGCGCGATGCCAGGTCGCGCAGGCGTTGTGGCAGACATTCCCATCCCAGCCTGGACAGCGCACCGGGCGTCAGCCGTATATCTATCAGCCGCAACCGCCGTCCTGCCGGCAAGTGCCACAAGGCGGGAGCCGGGCTGCCGTGATGAAAGACAAGCGCCATGCCGCCGCCCAGCTGCCAGGCGCGCTCATTATCGCGAGTCAGGGCGATGTGTCCTTCAAGACACACCTGGATGCCAAACACGGCATGATCGGGTGCAGGCAAATACAGGTCCCGTGATGCCCTGCCGTTCAGCACCACAAGGCTGATCTCTTCACCGATACGCTCTACCCGTTCGATCACGGCTTCCCAATCGGCGCTGGCAGGCACCGTGGGCAAAGTACCTCGCCACCACTCATGTGCCTTGCGCGGCTGGCTATAGATGGCGGGGACGGAAGTCATGGCACAACAACGCCCGCGGCATGCCGCCGATAGGGCGTGATGCCGTTGGCCGCCGGCGGCGTTGCGCCGCAAAACCGCCGCTTTATGCCGCGAAACCGCCAGACACTGATTTGACGTTCTGGGATCATGCGTAACCAATCAATAATGATTCTTGTTAATTATAAATCGAGCCAGATTCCGATGACATCCTTTCCTTTCCGACTGAATGGCCTGGCGGTGGCCATGTTCTCTCTGGCGGGCGCCGCGCCGGCCGCCGCTCAATCGCCCAATGCCACCATTCTGGCACCGGTGCGGATCGAGGGTACGGCTGCACAAGGCCCGGACTCGGGGGATGCTTATACGGCCCTGCGCAGCCGTTCGGGTACCAAGAGCGACACTGCCTTGGTCAACATACCCCAGACCATCAATGTGGTTACACGCAACGAAATGGAGCAGCAAGGCTCTATCTCGGTGTCGCAGGCTCTGCGCTTCACGCCGGGCGTAGTGACTCAGTATGGCGATAACGACGTGCGGCACGATTGGTTGACGGTGCGCGGTTTTACACCGGGTCGTTATCTTGACGGGCTGCTGCTGCCATTCGGGGCACGAGGCTATTCTCAGCCCCGCATCGAGATCTTCGGGCTGGAGCGTATCGAGGTACTGAAGGGGCCATCCTCCGGGCTGTACGGCCAGGCCGCCCCCGGCGGCGTCATCAATATGGTCAGCAAACGTCCCACAGACGATCCGCGCCATGAAGTCATGGTGCAAGGCGGAAGCTTTGACCGATTTCAGGGGGGATTCGATTTCTCGGGCCCCGCCGACGCCGAAGGGCGCTTTCTGTATCGCCTGACCGGCCTGGTGCGCGATAGCCATACCCAGTTCGACTACGTAACCGACGACAAGGTGTTCATAGCGCCTAGCTTTACCTGGAAGGCTTCGGCGGATACGACATTGAATCTGTCCGCGCAGTACCAGGAAGTGCGCTCCGACGGTGGCGGGGGTGCTCCGGCACTACCCGCGGTAGGCACGCTACGCCCTTCCTCGAAAGGACGCATCGCGCGAGACCGCTACGTGGGTGACCCCGACTACGATCGCTTTCGCAACGAGCAAACCCTGGTTGGCTACACCTTGGACCACCGATTCAATGACCAGGTATCGTTTCGCCAGAATACCCGGTACAGCTCCGTCGAGACCGATACGCGCCGCGTGCAAATCGGCCTGATGCCGACCGACACGCAGGCAATCCGATATGCCTGGGCGTTTCCGGAAACGTCGCGGGCGTTCCAGATCGATAACCAGGCCACCTTCAAGTTCGACACCGGGTCGATGCGCCATGAGTTGCTGGTTGGCCTGGATTATCTACGCGAAAGCTCCAACTTTACGGAATCCCAGCTGACGCTGTTGCTGCCGCCGTTGTCGCCGCCGCTATTCGATCTGTATGACCCCGACTACAGCAACGGCGGATTGTCCGTTCCTCCGGATGGCATGCGTATCGACCAACGGCGGGATCAGCTGGGTCTATACCTGCAGGACCAGATTGCCATCGACAGGCTGCATCTCACCCTGGCCGGCCGCTATGACTACACCCACGCCACCACGCGCACCTGGCGCAGCACCACCAACGCCACCACGACGGCGCGCTCGAGCCCCAACCACTTCACCGGCCGGGTTGGGGCGAGCTGGCATTTCGACAGCGGGGTTGCGCCCTACGTGTCGTACTCGACCTCTTTCCAACCCCTGGCCGGCACAGACCGTTTTGGATCGGCATTCAAGCCAAGCACGGGCGAGCAGATCGAGGCAGGCGTGAAGTACCAGCCGCCAGGTTCGGATGCGCTGTTTACGCTTGCGGCGTTCCAGATCGACCAGGAGAATGTGCTTGCCCCCGACCCGGCCAACACCAGCTTCAGTGCACAAACCGGCGCAGTGCGGCTGCAAGGGCTGGAGCTCGAAGCCAAGGCCGCATTGGCCCGAGGGCTCGACCTGACAGCGTCGTACGCCTATACGCATAGCGAGATTCGACGCACCAACACTGCCGACACCACCGGCCAGCGTGGCAACCAGATGGCTTTCGTGCCACGGCATCAGGCCGGCCTCTGGCTCGATTACACCATGCAGGCCGGTGCGCTGAGCGGCCTGGGCGTGGGGGCGGGCGCCACGTATCGGGGCAGCAGCTATGGCGATAACAGCAACCAGTTCGCCATTCCCGCCGTCACGCTGGTGGACATGGCATTGCGTTATGACTTGGGCCGGCTGGATTCTTCGCTGCGCGGCGCACAAGTGGCCCTGAATGTCTCGAACGTATTCGACAAAGAGTATGTCGCCACCTGCCTGGGCCCATTGAGTTGCTATTGGGGCGCCGAGCGCACCGTGCTGGCGACCCTGCGGTATCGCTGGTAGGCAGGCCGCCGGCACAAGGTACTGCAAGCCTGTGTCAGGAGAGCGCGTCCAGCAGGCGATACCAGGCAACGCCGGCGGCCATGTAGACCCGTTGGAGGCCGTGGCCGGGG
>DASPIV010000423.1:0-3143 GCA_035628955.1 Bordetella sp. | reverse complement strand
GCCGGCCAGACCGTGCGCCTGCGGCTACGCCAGCGGCATGGCGAGCGCACCCTGATGCGCGCGGTAGGTTGACATGGGGCTTGCCACACAACAACCCTGGGGCGCGCGGGCGGCGCGGCAAGCGTGGCGCGTGCTGGATGGCGCGCTGGCGTGGGCGCCGGCATTACTGCTGGCGGCCCCGTTGGTCATGCTGGGGATCGGGGCGTTCTCCGCCACCTGGGACAGCAACGGGCCGCGCGGATTCTCGCTACAACCTTTCCGCATGGCGTGGACGTTCTCGGCACAGTCGGCGGGCTTCAGCTTGCTGATGGCGTTATCCGTGGCATTGGTTAGCGCCATGCTGGCCATTCCTATCGCTTTCTTCCTGCTGCGCAGCAAGCCCTGGCTGCGTCGCGCGTTGAGCTCGCTGGTGTTCTTGCCCGCCGTCCTGCCCAGCTTGCTCTACGCAATGGGACTGATCATGGCTCTGCCCGGCCTGCACGGCGGCTGGGGCCTGCTGTTCCTGGCGTACGTCGCGCAGGCGCTGCCGTTTGCGGTGTGGCCGGTGCTGGCCGGGCTACAACTGCTGGACATCGAGCTACTGGAAAAAGCCGGCCAGACGCTGGGCGCCAGCAAGTGGCAGCGCTTGATGTGGCTGATCGTACCCAATGCCTTGCGGCCTGCCGCGGTGGGCGTGGTGGCGGTGTTCGTGCTGATCCTGGCCGAATCCTCCACCAGCTTCTTCCTAGCGTCGGGCCAATACCAGCCGTTCGGCGTCACGCTATACAACGCCTTTCAGGACCTGGACGTGCGTATCGCCGCTGCGTCCACCATGATGCTCATCGCCATCCTGGCGCCGGTCGTACTGGCCATGGAACTGTGGCTGGCGCACCGCGTCGCGCCGCCGGCGCAGGTCTGCGCAGCCGCGTTTCCCAACTTTGCCAAAGCCTAGCGCCCTTAACAGATCGGAGATTTCCATGTCCCTAAGCCAATCCCATTCTGCCGGCACGCCTGCAAACGACAGGACGCCGATGCTGCGCCAGCCCGTTTCAGACCCGCGCGCCTGGACGCGCGCCACCCTTCGCAAGCAGGACTACCAGATCGCGCTGCCTGAGTCATGCCAGGAAGAGCTGCTGCACGCGTTGGCTATGCTGCGGCGGCACCCGGTGGCGCTGACACAGCTGGACGCTGATGCCTATGCGCTGCCACAGTGCCGCGCGCTGATGGCGCAGGTGAAAGCAGTGCTGGACGATGGAGTGATGTTCGCGGTGCTGGACCGCCTGGATTTGCAGCGGATGTGCGCCAACGATGCGCGCGCTGCCTACTGGCTGCTGTGCAGCCTGATGTCGCAACCCGTAGCGCAGCGCTACAACGGAGAGATGATTTTCGAAGTGCTGGACAAGAAGGTGCCCATCGTGCCCGGATCGGGCGTGCGGCCCACGGTAAGCAATGTGGACATGAGCTTCCACAGCGATTCGTCTTACCACATGCCCCAGCCCGATTACATCGCACTGCTCTGCCTGGGGACGCCCGCAAGCGGTGGGGTGAGCCGCGTGGCAAGCCTGTATACGGTGCACAACGCCATGTTGGCGCAACATCCGGACAAGCTGCAGCGCCTGTACCAGCCATTCTGGTATGACCGTTATCGGGAACACGCGGAAGGACAGTGCGGCATCGCGCAGTACCCCATGCTTAGCTTCGACGGCGAGCGCTTGAACAGCCGCGTGGCGTTGCCGGAGATAGCGGCTGGATTCACGCTGAAAGGCGAGCCCATCGATGCGGCTGGGCAGGCGGCGATCGAGGCCCTGAAAGGCGTATTCGCCCAGGACGGGGTCAGCACGGAATTCAGCATGCAGCGCGGACAGATCCAGTTCGTGAACAACCGTCAAGCGCTGCACAGCCGCACGGATTTCGTTGATTCTCCGGACGGCCAGCACAGGCGCCATCTGGTACGCCTGTGGCTGCGCGATGAAGGGCAGCGGGGGTTCATGGGGTAACACACCGCAATCGGGTGATTCCGAGGCGCGCAGCGCGAATTCTTGTCCTGCCCGGAGCAACGCCGCGCGCCTTCCCAGGGCCGCCTCCTGGAGTGCGATTGCCATGGCCCGCATTGGCAAGGCATACGCGGAGCTGCGCTAAAGCCAACGTCATTCACCCTCTTCAAACAAACAGCGACGAACAACTCATGACCTTCGAGCCGACGGGCGCCAGGAATTAGTTCGCATCGAGGAGTTTCAAGGCAAGATCGCCGCAGCAGTCGCGTCACGCATCGACCAGGATTTCGTCGTCATTGCGCGCGTGGAGGCCTTGGTCGCAGGCCTGGCCCGGTAGAGTGCCCTTGGTGTTGGTGCCTACCACCTATCCTGCCCCGACCGAAGCCGACATCTCCGCGCCAAGCAAGGTCGGCGTGGTCATCTATGGCAATCACGCTATACGCGCGGCGGTCGGTGTGCGCCGTCGCAACCAGCTATGGCGACGGTTTGGCCTGCGTCGGCGTTATGCGCCAGATGGTATTCGAAAGATCGTCCGCGACGATAAGTGCCCCGTTGGGGTCGACCGTTACGCCTACCGGACGGCCGCGGGTCGTGCCGTCGCTATCGCGAAACCCGGCGACAAAATCCACAGGCGGGCCGGAAGGCCGCCCATCGCGAAAGGGGACGAAGACCACCTTGTAGCCGACGGGATCGCTGCGGTTCCAACTGCCGTGTTCGCCGACGAAAACCCCGTTGGCGTACTGTCCGCCCATCGCGTCGGTCGAGAAGTCGACGCCTAGCGCCGCGACGTGAGCCCCAAGGCTGTAATCGGGCTTGATCGCCGCCGCGACCTTGCCCGGATCTTGTGGCCGGACGCGCTCGTCTATGTTTTGCCCCCAATAGCTGTACGGCCAGCCATAGAAGGCGCCTTCCTGGACGGCAGTCAGATAGTCGGGAACCAGGTTGGGGCCGATCTCATCGCGCTCGTTTACCACTGCCCACAATTGCCCTGTGTCGGGCTGGATGGTCAGGGCGGTGGGATTGCGCAACCCCGTGGCGTACGGCTTGTTTTCGCCGGTGCGGGCATTTACCCGCCAGATAAGGGCGCGGTCGGCTTCCACCGCCATGCCGCGTTCCGTGATGTTGCTATTGGAACCGATGCCCACATACAGATACTGTCCATCGGCACTG
>DASPIV010000422.1:0-8416 GCA_035628955.1 Bordetella sp. | reverse complement strand
CAGCTGTTCGTGCGCAGCACCCGCAACATCGAGCTGTCCACGTTTGGCAAACTGTTCGAGACTTTCGCGCGCCACACTCTGTTCGAAACCGAGGCTGCGCTCAAGCACCTGCAGGACTATGCGGCCGGGCGCATCGGCAAGGTGCACGTCGCCGCGCTGCCGTCAGTGGCCGCGAATTGGCTACCGCCAGTCTTCCAGCGGTTCAGGGCGCAGTTCCCCGGCGTGACCACCGCGCTGACCGACGGCATGTCGCAGCAGTGTGTTGAACTGCTGTCCAATGGCGAGATCGACTTCGCCGTCGCCACCGCCGACCACTACGCCGCAAATCTCGACCGCGAACTGCTCTGGACCGACAGCCTGCACCTGGTGTGCCCGGCCAATCATCCCCTGGCGCGCCAGCGCCGGCGCATCGGCCTGGACCAGATCGCCCGTTATCCCATCGTCAACTTCGTCAAGCACAGCAGTGTGCGCCAACGTGTCGATGCCGCTTTTGGCCCGCATGCGCTGAACACGGTGTTGGAAGTCGAGCATCTGGCCACCGCCAGCGCTATGGTCGAAAGCGGCGTGGGCCTGACCGTGGTGCCCTCGCTTACGCTGTATCAGTTCAATCGCCCCAGTCTTGTAATCCGGGCCATCGAAGGTAGCGACTTCAAGCGTGAAGTCTTCATATTCAGCCGCCGCCACAAGGCCTTGAGCCAGCCGGCACGCGTCATCCGCGAAATGCTGGTCCAGCATGTGAGAAACCTGGGCCGGAAACAGAGCTGAAGGGAAACTCGATCCGGCTATTCAATGTGAAGAAACATAAACAGAAGCCGCATGCGCCGGCGGCACGGCGAATTCCGCCTTCATCCGCCGGGCTTCTTCAACCGGACTGCGCCCGAACAGGCGCTTGAACTCACGGCTGAATTGCGAAGGGCTGTCATAGCCCACTTCGGCGCTTGCCGCCGCGGCCGTCATGCCGTTGCGCACCATATGCAGGCGCGCCTGGTGCAGGCGTATCGACTTCACATACTGCACCGGCGATGTCTCGGTTACTGCCTTGAAGTGCGTATGGAAAGTGGGCACGCTCATCCCGGCTTCCTTCGCCAGTTGCTCGACACTGAAATCGGCATTGAACGATGCATGGATGCGGCGCAGCGCGCGGGCAATCTTGCCAAACTGCCCATGCATGGCCAGCGCCGCCCTCATCGATGCTCCTTGTTCTCCGGTCAAGACATGGAAGTAAATCTCCCGCACCAGCGCCGGGCCAAGTATCCGGGCCTCCTGGGGCTGGCTCATCGCCTGCAGGAAACGAACCAGCGATTCGCATAACCGGACGTCCATCGGCGTGGATATCAGCCCGCGCGGTTGGGCAGGCTGCGTCCCGCCATGCTGGTCGATCTGCAACATCAAATCCGCGGCCAGCGTGAAATCCAGATGCATGTAGATGGCCAGCAGCGGTTCTTCGGCGCTCGCGTCTGTCTCCATGGTGAACGGCACGGGAATCGAAACCGCCAGGTAATGCTGATCGTCGTACAGGTAAATCTGGTCGCCAAAGTATCCGCGCTTCCTGCCCTGGCACACGAACACGATCCCGGGATCGTAGAGCACCGGCACTGCTGACAACGGGCGGTTGGAGCGCAAGAACCTGACGTCGGGCAGGGCAGTCAGGTTGTATCCCTCGCAAGGCGCCAGGCGGTCCAGCATGGACGCCATGCGTTTTCCCAAGGCGTGCCTGCTGGCCGCCGAACTGTGGCTGGTTGTGCCCATGGCAACGCTCCGCATGAAACGCTACGCAGCTTAACAGGATCGCACCGAAACTATGGATATTCATAGGATAAGGCAATAGTAAAAGACTAACTGCCATGGGCAACCCAGTAGGCACGTATCTATTATTCAATGCCCGGGCTGGGCCGATTTCGAATGGCCTCCGGGGATATGGCAATCAACTGGAGCTCAAATCATCATGATCAACGTAATCAACCCTGCAGACGGATCAATTGTCGGCCAAGCCCCCGACATGGATGCTGCCCAGGTAAAGGCAGCAATAGACCGGGCTTGCGGCGCCTTTCCGGCCTGGTCGCGCAAGCTGGCCAAGGACCGCGGCGACATGCTCCGCCGCTGGTTCGAACTGGTAAGAGCCGACAAGCAGGTCTTCGCCGAAATCATGGTCAGCGAAAATGGCAAGTGCCTTGCCGAAGCCTTGGGTGAAATTGAATACGGGCTCGGGTTCATTGAGTGGTATGCCGAGGAAGCCAAACGAGTGTATGGCGACACCATTCCGTCGCACGCCGTCAATGCCGCCGTACTGGTCGTGAAAGAAGCCGCCGGCGCAACCGCCGCCATCACGCCCTGGAATTTTCCGTTCATGATGATCACACGCAAAGTGGCGACGGCGCTGGCGGCGGGTTGCACCATGGTGATCAAGCCGTCTGAAGAAACGCCGCTTACCGCATACAAGCTTCTGGAATACGCGCGCAAAGCGGGTATTCCGGAAGGAGTCTTCGAGGTGGTGACCGGCAATCCGCAGGCCATCGGAGAACTGTTCACCCACGACGACCGCATCCGCAAGATTTCCTTCACGGGGTCCACCGCGGTGGGCAAGCTGCTGGCCACTGCCAGCGGAGGCGCACTCAAGAAGATGACGCTGGAACTGGGCGGCAATGCGCCATTCATCGTTTTCGACGATGCCGACCTGGACCAGGCCGTGGCGGGCTTGCTGGCCGCCAAGCTGCGAAACTCGGGGCAGGTATGCATTTCACCCAACCGCATCTATGTGCAACAGGGCATCTACGACCGCTTTATTGCCGCCGTACTCGAGAAGGTCGCGCAAGTCCGGGTGGACCAAGGAATGCAGCAAGCATTCGTGGTCGGCCCGCTCATCAACCAGGCCGGTTTCGACAAGGTGGCGCAATTGGTCGAAGACACCAGGCGGCAAGGTGCCGCGGTGCTGCTGGGAGGCAAGCCGCACGCAAAAGGCGGGCTGTTCTATGAGCCCACCATTCTGGGTGAACTCAATGACGATATGCCGATAGCCAGGACTGAAATCTTCGGGCCCGTCTTTCCCATCTACCGTTTCCACGACGAGGATGAAGTGGTGGACAGGGCCAACAATACGGAGTACGGGCTGGTGGCCTATGCCTATACGCGGGACGTCGGTCGGGCATTCCGCCTGTCCCGCGATATCCAGGCCGGCATGGTGATCCTGAACTCCGGCTCGGTAGGCACGGCCTCGGTACCATTCGGCGGCGTCAAGCAATCCGGCTACGGACGCGAGGGCGGCTTCTACGGAATCGACGAATATGTCGAAGTGAAGTACGTACTGATGGGTGGCCTGGACACCTGAGCCTGTTGGCGGTTACAGCGTTATAGTAGCGGCGGTTTAGCGCAAGACTCTATCAGCCATGGCCCGTCGCGATTTACTTCCGCCGCTGAATCCCGCCCGGGCCTTCGAGGCCACGGGACGGCTGCTCAGCATCTCCAAGGCAGCCGACGAACTGTGCGTGACACCCGCGGCAGTCAGCCGGCAAGTGCGCGCGCTGGAAAGCTATCTGGGTACGCCGCTATTCGTACGCATACGCGGCCGCTTGGAGCTCACTCCCACTGGCGCGCGCTATCTTTCCGAGCTGATCCCGCTATTCGCCACCTTGCGGGAGGCCACGCTGGCCATAACCAGCGGCAGCAAGGGCCGGAACACCTTGCGCATACGGTCGCCCGCCACTTTCGCGGTGCGGTGGCTCATCCCGCGCCTGGCAAGCTTTCACCAGCTGCACAAGAATATCGACGTCCAGGTCATGACGTCGTTCGCCCCCCTGGATTTCCAGCGTGAAGACATCGACGCCGGCATACAGCTGGGCGAGGGCCGCTGGCCCGGGATGCGGGCTTTGCGGCTGGTGCGCAACGAACTCATTCCCGTGGCTGCGCCTGCCATGCGCCTGACGCACAAGAAGCAGCTGGCGGCGCAAACCCTGCTGCATTCCATGGCGCGTCCCGACGACTGGGTCCTGTGGTTGCGTGCGGCGGGCGTGCGCAACGTCAATCCGGCACAGGGCATGAAGTACGAAACTTCGCTGCTTGCCTATCAAGCGGCCATCGAAGGGCATGGCGTGGCTATTGCGCAGAAAGCGCTGATTGAAAAAGAACTGGCTGACCATACCCTCGAGGCCCCGTTGGGCCTGGCGCTCGATCGCGAGGACTACACCTATTACTTCGCCTGGCCCACAGGCAAGCCGTCGTCCGGTGCGCTGCACGCGTTCCGCGAATGGCTGTCCACCCTTGTCGCTGTCTGAACCGCCCCCGGCATCCATCCAGGTCTTTACAAAAAGTCAAAACACCTGGGCGATAAAGTCGATTGCCCGCTCAGGTGCCGCTGCCTATCCTGCCCCTCATGACAAGCATTCACGGCCACCAGCAAGGCCGTGCCGTCCAGGAGCCAGGATATGTTCAAGCGCAGCTTGCGTGGTCTGCGGGTAGTGGATTTTTCGCATGTACTGGCGGGTCCCGTTTGCACCATGATGCTGGCGGACATGGGGGCCGATGTCATCAAGATCGAACCCCCGGCGGGTGAGTTGGGGCGCCAGATCGGGCCGCCCTGGATAGCCGGTGAAAGCGCGGTGTACCTGAGCGTCAATCGCAACAAGCGCGGCGTGGCGCTGGACCTGAAGTGCGGCCGGGGCCGCGAGGTCGCGCGCCGGCTGATCCGTGGCGCGGACGTGGTGGTGGAGAATTTCCGGCCGGGCGTGATGAGTGCATTCGGGCTGGATTACGACACGCTGGCCAGCGGCAACCGCCGGCTGGTGTACTGCTCGATCTCTGCTTATGGCCAGACGGGTCCGTTGCGCGGCCTTCCCGGCGTGGACGGCATCATGCAGGCCGCCAGCGGCCTGATGAGCACCCTGGGCAGCGCGGATACCGAACCCATGAAAGTTGCCATCCCCGTCGCCGACATGGCCACCGGCTATCTGGCCACCATAGCCGTCCTGGCGGCGCGCAACGCGGCCCTGCAAAGCGGGCAAGGCCAGCATCTGGACATCAGCCTTTACAACGCGACGCTGATGCTGCAGCAGATCGGCTTTGCTTCGTACTTTGCCTCTGCTGCCCTGCCGGCCAGGACGGGCAGCGCCGCGCCATACGCCGCCCCGAACGAGGCCTACCAGACTCTCGATGGCTGGATCATGGTGGCTGCCTATCATCCCAAGCGCTGGCAGGCGCTATGCGCAGCACTGGGCGCCCCCGAGCTGGAACTCGACTCGCGCTTTGCCAGCAACGCCGGCCGTGTTGCGAACCGCGACGCGCTGCGCTGCAGATTGACGCCGCTGTTCCAGCAGCGCACCACGCAGGCGTGGGTAAGCCAGCTTGCGCAGCTGGACATCCTGTGCGCGCCCGTTGCGGGCTACGACGACGTCGTCGGGTCGCCTGAATACGCGGCCAGCGGAATCGACAGCTGGGTCCAGCATCCGGTCGCCGGGAAGGTTCGTATGCCCGGCTTTGCGCCCGGGCCAGCTTACGCGGCGGGTGGCCAGGATCCTGCCATGGCCGCGCCGACATTGGGGCAGCACAACCGCCAGGTCCTTCAGGAATGCGGCTATAGCGCGGCGGAAATCCAGGCGCTGTCTGAAAGCGGTGTGCTGGCCATGCCCGTACAGCCCAATACATGAACAAGGAGGCATCAATGGAATCCAACGACCTGCAAGTCTTGGGGCATGCCCCCGACTCTTCCCATACCCTGGTGCGGCAGGACCTTGCCGAAGGCGTCCTGACACTGAGCATGAACGACCCCGGCACTGGCAACGCCATGTCGGTCGACATGGCGCAGGCGCTTGCCGAAGCGCTGGAAAAGGCGAACACGCTGCCCGACGTGCATTGCGTATTGCTGAGATCCACCGGCGATTATTTCTGCACGGGCGGCAACGTCAAGGACATGGAGCGAGGGTCCGACTTGATGCAGGGTTCGGCGACGCAGGTCCGGGCCAGGCTGAAATCCACGCTGCACCGGATCACTCTTGCCCTGCAGGCACTGCAGGTGCCCTCTATCGCGGCGGTGGGCGGGGCCGCGGTCGGTGCCGGCTGCGATCTGGCGCTGATGTGCGATCTGCGCGTGGCCAGTGACCGCGCCACGTTCGCCGAAAGTTTCCTGCGGCTGGGGCTGGTGTCGGGCATCGGTGGCGCCTGGTTCCTGACCCGGCTGGTAGGCAAGGCAAAGGCGCTGGAACTGACGCTGACCAGCGAGTTCGTCGATGCCCCGACCGCTCTGCAACTAGGGATGGTATCCCGCGTCGTATCGCCGGAAGTATTGGATGAGGTCAGCGCTGCGTTGGCTCGCCGGATCGCGTCGAACCCGCCGCAGGCCCTGCGCATGGCCAAGCGCCTGGTGCTGGACGCCGCCGAGTCGACATTGCCGATAGCCCTGGAGACCGCCGCCGCCATGCAGGCGATTCTGCTGTGCGGCGATGAACACAAGATCGTTGTGCGCGACTTTCTGGAACGGCGCGCACAACGCAACCGCACGGCCTTATAACAGGAGACAACCATCATGATTCGTACGCTGGTACGCAACGCCCGCCGGGTAACGGCGTCGGTTTCTGTAATCATCGGCCTTGCCAGCGTCCTGCCGGCCCATGCCGCCGCCTATCCGGGAAAACCCATCACCTTTGTGGTTCCGTTCGGCGCAGGCAGCGCCACCGACCTCTTGGCCCGCGCCTTGTCAGCATCGGTCATCGCGCAAACTGGGAAGGCCGTGGTGGTGGAAAACCGGCCGGGGGCGGGCGGCATGATTGCCGCGCAGCACGTTGCGCGGGCTGGCGCCGACGGCTACACCGTGTTGATCACCACCAATACGACGCAAGCTGCCAACCCGCATCTTTTCAAGAAATTGCCGTACGACCCTGTCGCCGATTTCGTGCCCTTGACAGGGTTGGGACGAGGCGGCCAGGTACTGGTGGTACGTACAGATGCCCCATTCCACACGGTCGATGAGCTGGTCCGTGCGGCCAGGCAATCTCCCGGAAAATTAAGCTTTGGCAGCGGTAATTCGTCCAGCCGCATGGCAGGCGAAATGCTAAAGCAACTGACCGGCACCGACATCGTCTGGGTGGGCTACAACAGCAACCCCAACGCCCTCAACGACCTGCTGGGTGGCCATATCGACATGATGGTGATCGACACCGTTACTGGCTTATCGCAGATCGAAGCGGGCAGGCTGCGCCCACTGGGCGCGTCTACGAAAGAGCGCCTGCCGCAGCTTCCGAAGGTGCCGACCCTGGACGAGGCCGGTATCAAGGGCTACGACATGGGTTATTGGTTTGCCGCCTACGTGCCGCACGGCACGCCTGCCGCGGTGGCCGCCAGATTGCGCCAGCTATTGACCACGGCGGTCGACAGCAACGGCGCCCAGGATTTCTTCCGCAATTCAGCGACACAGGCCTGGACGACCACCCAGGCAGAGCTCGCCGCCTTCCAGAACGCCGAACTCCAGAAATGGGGCGCGGTCATCAAGGCCGCCGGGATTGAACCGGAATAAACGTAAGTCGGCGTACCGTACATTTCCCCGATTCCCGATGCCGCAGGGACGCTTCAGGCGCAGTTCCACAGGTCGTTACAAAGCGGCGAACTCGGTTTCGCAGCGCGGCAATACACTGGCGCCGGTTCAATTCCAGGAAGGCCCTGATGAAAATGATCTGTACCTTGGCGGTAGTGGCCGGCTTGCTGACAGGATGTGCGGTTTACACCCCTGATGGCGCGGTGATTGTCGATCCATACGGCGGTGGCGGCGGGGGCGGAGGTTTTTGTCCGCCGGGACAAGCCAAGAAGGGGAACTGCTGACCGTGACGTACGTCCGAAAGTGCCCCAAAAAAAATAGCCAGCTTTGAGGCTGGCTAGTTCATAAAGTATTGAAAATAAAGAGAATTTGGTGGAGCCGGGGGGAATTGAACCCCCGTCCGCAAGCCCTCTACAACCAGTTCTACATGCGTAGTCGGCCTATTTGGATTTAACCCTGGACTTAGCCAACCGACAGGCCGGACCAAGGCGATTCACGTAATTTAAGCCTGAACCGTGTGACCCCAGTGCAGACCGATTCCTTGTGAATGTCGCTGCTGCGGTTCGGGGTTGCCCCCTGGGAAGTTGCCTTCCCCCGCCTGACCCAAGGACAGATCAGTGCAGCGGCTCACCGATTAAGCGGCGAGAGCGAAACGCTCGTCGTTGGCGTTTGTAGTGTTCCAGTGGATTAACGAGCGAACTGGTGCTCGGCATGCCCTGAGTTGTTTCGCGACCCACGTCGAATCCGGATCGGCCCCAAGTTGTTTTAATTGTACCCGAAATGCCCCTGAAACGACAGCATCACGCTGCGTTCAGGGCCGGTTGCCGGGCGCGCGCCGCACGGCGCGCAAGGGCGGCCGCGCGGTGGCCATCAGCAACAGGGCCAGGCCCCTCGCTGCCG
>DASPIV010000421.1:0-7598 GCA_035628955.1 Bordetella sp. | reverse complement strand
TTATCGGTCCGCCTAGACTGAACAATATCCGCTTACCCATTCCCGATATCCGCTTACCTATCCCGTCCTATGCAGTCCATTGCCACCACCCTGCCGTACCCGTCGGCGTTGCCCCCCATCCTGGTCAACCGCAAGCCCCTCTGGATTGCGCTGCTGGCCGTAGTGGCCGGCACGATTTATTTATCCCAGGCCGTAGGCTGGCGTCACGGCGCGCTGTGGGTCGTAGGGGCTCTGCTGGGTGTGACGCTGTACCACGCTTCGTTCGGGTTCACCCAGGCCTGGCGCGTGTTCGTATCAGACCGCCGCGGCGCGGGCCTGCGCGCCCAGATGCTGATGCTGGCGGTCGGCGTGCTGCTGTTTTTTCCCTTCCTGGCGCAAGGCACGCTATGGGGCCAGCCGGTAGCCGGCTTTGTCTCCCCGCCGGGCATCTCGGTCGTGCTGGGCGCCTTCCTGTTCGGTATCGGCATGCAACTGGGCGGCGGCTGCGCCTCCGGCACGTTGTTCGCCGTGGGAGGCGGCAACACCCGCATGGTCGTGACCCTGCTGTTCTTCATTATCGGTTCGGTAATCGCCACAGCGAATTTTCCGTGGTGGTCGACGCTGCCGGCGCTGGCTCCCACTTCGCTGGTCAAGAGCTGGGGCCTGTGGCCGGCGCTCGCAGCCAACCTGGCGGTATTTGCTTTCATTGCCTGGCTGACCACCGCGCTGGAAAAGCGCCGGCATGGCCGGGTCATATCATCCGCGGCACGCACCAACCGGCCGGCCTCGCTGTTGCAGGGGCCGTGGCCCATGGTCTGGGGCGGCGTGGCTCTGGTGATACTGAATTTCGCCACGCTGGCACTGGCTGGCCGCCCTTGGGGCATCACTTCGGCTTTCGCGCTGTGGGGAGCCAAGGCGCTCGAGGCGCTGGGCGGCGATCCCGCAAGCTGGGCCTACTGGGCCAAACAGCAGGCCGCCCTGGCGGCTCCCGTACGGCAGGACATCACCTCGGTCATGGATATCGGGTTGATGCTGGGCGCATTGGCGGCAGCCGCCGCCGCGGGCAAGTTCGCCCCTGTCTGGAAAATACCGGCGCGCTCGCTGCTGGGCGCGGTCGTCGGCGGACTGTTGCTGGGCTATGGCGCCCGCCTGGCCTTCGGCTGCAACATCGGCGCGTATTTCAGCGGCATTCTGTCCGGCAGCCTGCACGCCTGGCTCTGGCTGCCGGCGGCTTTCGTGGGCAGCGCGCTGGGCGTGCGCCTGCGCCCCTGGTTCGGCCTGGCGGTCGAACGCACGCCGGCTGCCTCCAGTTGTTGAACCGCCATCCGGTGTGGCGCGCATCACGCGCGCCGCATCTGGTGGTATGGTTGCCGTCATCCGCAATCAGGAGACGGACATGAGCTGGATGGTCGGCCGATACACAAGCTTTGTTTTGGTGCTGCTGGGCACCGTCATCACTACCCTGCTGGCCATGACCTCTCTGGCCTGGCTCTGGGCTGCCGTGCCGCTGGCCTTGCTGGCACTGCTGGGCATCTACGACATGGTCCAGGTACGCCACGCCATCCGCCGCAATTATCCGGTGCTGGGCAACCTGCGCTTCCTGTTCGAATTCATACGCCCCGAAATCCGCCAGTACTTCCTGGAAGACGACACGCATGCCGCGCCGTTTTCGCGCGCCCAGCGTTCCATCGTGTACCAGCGCGCCAAGCAGGAAATCGACAAGCGCCCCTTCGGTACCCAGGAAGACGTCTACGGCGACCGCTACGAATGGATCAACCACTCACTGGTGCCGGCGCATGTTGCCGACCCCGATTTCCGCGTGACAGTGGGCGGGCCCGACTGCAGCCAGCCCTATTCGATGTCGGCATTCAATATCTCGGCCATGAGCTTCGGTGCCCTGTCGGCCAATGCGGTGATGGCCTTGAACGAAGGCGCACGACTGGGCAATTTCGCCCATGACACCGGCGAAGGCGGCATCAGCCGCTATCACCGCCAGCCCGGCGGCGCACTGGTCTGGAACATCGGCTCGGGTTATTTTGGCTGCCGCGACGAAAGCGGCGCCTTTTCCGAAGCCGCCTTCGTGCGCAACGCCTGTACTCCCCAGGTGAAAATGATCGAAATAAAGCTGTCGCAGGGCGCCAAGCCTGGCCATGGCGGCATCCTGCCCGGCGCCAAGGTCACCGCCGAAATCGCCGAGGCGCGCGGCGTCACGGCTTGGCAAGACTGCAATTCGCCGTCCAGCCACAGCGCATTCGACACGCCGATCGGGCTACTGCATTTCGTGGCGCGCCTGCGCGAACTGTCCGAAGGCAAGCCGGTGGGCTTCAAGTTCTGCATGGGCCACCCCTGGGAATGGTTCGCCATCGTCAAAGCCATGTTGGAAACAGGCATCACGCCCGACTTCATCGTGGTCGATGGCGCCGAAGGCGGCACCGGCGCCGCGCCCGTCGAGTTCGTCGATCATGTGGGTACACCTCTGCGCGAGGCGTTGCGCCTGGTGCATAACACCTTGATCGGGGTGAACCTGCGCGACCGCATCCGCCTGGGCGCTTCCGGCAAGATCATTACCGCGTTCGACATGACACGCGCCATGGCCATGGGCGCCGACTGGTGCAATGCTGCCCGGGGTTTCATGTTCGCCATCGGCTGCATTCAGGCGCAAGCCTGCCACACGGGCAAATGCCCTACCGGCGTCACCACCCAGGATCCGCTGCGCCAACGGGCCCTGGTCGTGCCCGACAAGGCACAGCGCGTGGCCCATTTCCATCGCAACACGCTGCATGCGCTGGCCGAGCTGCTGCAGGCCGCCGGACTGACCCATCCCAACCAGCTACGACCGCACCACATTGCCCGGCGCATCTCCTCCAGCGAAGTACGCCTGCTGTCGGCCTTGTTTCCCGAACTGGAACCGGGCGAACTGCTGCGCGGCGAGTTCCGTCATACTTTATTCAAGGTGGGCTGGCCGATGGCACGGCCCGACTCGTTCCAGCCCGCGCATGATGTCACCGTGGCCCTGGCTGCCATTCATCGCGCCCAGACGGCGGCCGCCACTGCCTGACCACCGGCTCGGGCCGGCGGCCGGCAATCTACAACCAACGCTCGAACAGGCGCGAAAAGAACTCCATGAACCTGTCATCGGCGCCGCGCTTGTGCCATTCCTGCAATGTCACTTGCTGTGCCGCTGCAACGTCGGTGTCGAACAAGGCTTCCATCTCGGCCCCGAACTGGGGCCCCAGGATCACCGCATTGATCTCGTAGTTCAAGGCGAAGCTGCGCCAATCCATGTTGCTGGACCCCACTGTCGACCATACGCCATCGACCACAACCGTCTTGGCATGCAGCAGGGCATCGCGGCGTTCATAGATCTTGACACCCGCTTCGAGCAGGCTCTCGTAGTGCGAGCGCCCGGCATGGAAGACCAGCGACGAATCGCTGAAGCCCGGCAACACCAGCACCACATCCACGCCGCGCCGTGCGGCGTTTTCCAGCGCCTCGATGAAGGCGGGATCAGGCACGAAATACGCCATGGTGATGTGGATCGATTGCTGCGCGCTTTCAAAGGCGGACATCAGCGTCAGGTAAACCGTGTAGCCATCGCTGCGATCGGGCTGATTGGCCAGAATGCGTACCGTCAGATCGCCCTGCGCGGCGATCTCGGGAAAGAACTCCCGTTGTGTCAGCGGCGGCCCTTTCTGGGACTCCCATCCCGCCAGGATGACGCGCTCGAGTTCCGCCACGGCCGGCCCCGCAATGCGTATGTGCGTATCGCGCCAGGGCTGCGCTTCGCGGCCGCCACTGGCCGGCCGCGAACCCGATGAATACACGCTGCTGACGTTGATGCCGCCCAGATAGCCGACCTTGCCGTCCACGACCAGCAGCTTGCGGTGGTTGCGCTGGTTGGGCGACCAGCCCGCACGCGCCTCGGCCGGATTGACCGGATTGAACACCGCGACCTGCACGCCCGCGTCGCGCATGCGGTCGAACAAAGTCTCGGGAGTGCCCAGCGTGCCCACCGCATCGATCATGACGGCAACGGCGGCGCCGCGCCGATGCGCGGCGATCAGGGCGTCGGCGAAACGCTGGCCCTCTTCGTCGTCTTCAAAAATATAGGTTTCCATGTGCACGAAATGCCGCGCGCTATCTATGGACTCGAGCATGGCCCGATACGTGGCCGGGCCGTCGGCCAACAGGCGCACTTCATTGCCACGTACCAGCGGTGCGCCGCTGATTGCCTCTTCGATAGCCTGGTGGCGAGTATGGAAATCCTGCGAGCGGGCATCGGTATGTGCCACGATATCCTTGCCCCTTTCATAGCTGGACCAGCCGGTATCGGCCGATTGCCCTGCTTGCTCCTGGCGGGCCTTGCGTTCTTGCGCATCCGGGACAGACGCGCAGGCCGCCAATGCGGATGCCAGCATCAGGCACGCCAGGTATCGTGCCGCACGTACCAGATGGCCGGCGTGCATAAGATGCCCCTTCGGATCAAGGTTGCCACTGAGTACGGTGCGATACGGTCGAACGGCGCGATGTCGAATTACGGCGCCCCGACTCGCGGTCGGTCCAGCGCCCGCCGCGCCAGCGCCCGTGTTCGCGGTCGACCTGGAAGCCTCCCGCATCGCGCAGCAAGGCCATGACGGCTTCTTCCTCGTCGGGCTCAACATGCACGGCCAATAGCACCGCCTGCTCGGTAGCGGGCATAGTATGCAGCCGGGCATTGCGCCGCGCGGTCAGGCGCCGGCCAGCCCACCACGCGCCGACGGCTGCTCCTGCACAGGCCCCCAGCGCGGCGCCGCCTACCACCGCGAAGTCGCCTCGCACCAGGAACATCGCGGCCAGGGTACCCAGCAAGGCGCCGGCCGCGGCCAGCGCCGCTGCACGCCAGGCCATGCCGTACCCGACCCGGCCGGCCTGGGCCACGGGATCGTCATCCCAGGACTGCACCCGCCCCGTACGGCGCCCGCCCCGGAACAGGCTTACCGCCTCTTCGCGGAAACCTTCTGCAAAAAGAGCATGTGCCGCGCTTTTTGCTGACGGAACACTATCGAAACGCGCCACGATCATCGACGACATACTCAGTCCCTTGGCATGTTGCTCTGGTGTTTATTCTGCGCGTGCCACACGGTACTGTCCTGTGGTTTCGCAACCAGCAGTAATGCAGTATTTCGACGGGGTGCAGCCAGACACATTTGCTCGCCACCGCCACAGCATGCTTGCGTTTCGTTAAAAAACATTGCAATGCGCTTATGGGCTTGACAGTGCAGCGGGGTGCCCGGTCACAATAAGTATCGCGCCCAGCGCTACTGCAAGGAAGCAACCGCATGGTCCAGCCCCGCAGCATGTTCGCCACCGCGCCGTCCGCATTTCTGGAGCCGTCGCCCAACGCGGCCGCACAATCGCTCCAGGAATTGCAGGCTGGCCTGTTCGCACGCCCGGCGCATATCGATCCCAAATACCTTTACGACCGCCTGGGCTCCAGCCTGTTCACGGCCATCACCCAGTTGCCCGAGTATTATCCCACCCGCTGCGAAGCCGATATCCTGCGCGATCAGGCCGCCGATATCGCCCGCCATGTGGGCACGGTGGATTCGCTGATCGACCTGGGGGCTGGCGATTGCGTCAAAGCCGAACGGCTGTTCGCCGACCTGCGGCCACAGCGCTACGTTCCCATCGACATATCGGCAGACTACCTGCGAGAAGCCGTGCGGCGCCTGGAGCATGCTCATCCAAGGCTTGAGATCATCGCAGTGGGCCAGGACTTCCATCATGCATTGAATCTGCCTGACAGCATTCCGGCAACGGGCCGCCTGTTCTTCTACCCCGGTTCCAGCATCGGCAACCTGGATCCTGGCCAGGCGCTGGCCATGCTGATACGCATACGCGCCGCCTGTGCCGACGGCGGCCTGCTGGTCGGCATAGATCGCGTCAAGCCGCGCGCTATCCTGGAGCCCGCCTACGACGACGCCCTGCATCTGACCGCGGCGTTCAACCTGAACCTGCTGCGCCACGTCAACCGCGTGCTCGGCAGCAATTTCGACGTGCGGGTCTGGGATCACGTGGCCCACTACGACGAAGCGCACTCGCGCATTCAAATGTACCTGCAGGCACGAGGCGAAGTACGCGTCAGTTGGCCGGGCGCGCAACGGCGCTTCGAACGCGGCGAGCGCATCCATACCGAGAATTCGTACAAGTACACGGTGGACGGTTTTCACGATCTGCTCGTGCGCGCCGGTTACAGCCGTATCCAGCACTGGTCGGACACACGCGACTGGTTTTCCGTATTCAGCGCGCGCGCCTGAACCGGCATTGCGCTCTTCCACGCGACAAGACACCGTCATGGATCCGGCCTGCCTGCTCACCCATCCCGCTTCGCACCAAGACCTCTCGGCCAGCCTGGCGCAGCGATATAGCCGGGTACGCGCCCAATCGCGCTCACTGGCCGAACCGCTCAGCCCCGAGGACTGCCAGGTCCAGTCGATGCCCGATTGCAGCCCCGTGAAATGGCATCTGGCCCACACTACCTGGTTCTTCGAGACGTTCATCCTGGCGCGCTTCCGGCCCGCGCACCCGCCATTTCATCCGCAATACCGGATGCTGTTCAATTCGTACTACAACGCCATCGGCGACCGCCATCCGCGTCCGCAGCGCGGCATGCTGTCGCGCCCATCTTTGGCCAACGTGTTGCGCTATCGCGAATATGTCGACGCGGCCATGGCCGAATTGCTGGCGCGCCCGGATGAAACCGACCCCGCACTTGCACAACTGGTTGAGTTGGGCCTGAACCATGAACAACAACACCAGGAACTGATCCTGACCGACATCAAGCATGCCCTGTCGCTCAACCCTCTCAAGCCCGCGTACGCCCAGGCCCGGCAAGGCTCGCTGCCCGCGGCCACCCCGGGGGGATGGAGCCACTACGAGGGCGGGTGCGTGCGCATCGGACACCAGCCGCCAGGGTTCGCCTTCGACAACGAAGGCCCCGAACATGACGTACTGCTGCGCCCTTTCCATATGGCCGACAGGCTAGTAACCCAGGGTGAGTATCTGGAATTCATGCGCGACGGGGGCTACCACCGGCCGGAATTGTGGCTGTCGCTGGGCTGGGACCGCGTCTGCGCCGAGCGATGGCGCGCGCCGCTGTACTGGGAAGGCCAAAAAGACGACTGGCAGGTTTTCACCTTGCACGGCATGCAGGCGCTGGACGCGCACGCACCGGTGACCCACATCAGCTATTACGAGGCAGACGCCTATGCTCGCTGGGCCCGTGTGCGCCTGCTTCGCGAAGCTGAATGGGAGCATGCCGCCCGTGCCAGCCAGGCGCCCCTGCATGCCAATCTGCTGGACAGCGGTCACCTGGACCCGCGCCCAGCTTGCCAGCGGCCGCCTTCGGGGGGCCCGGTGCAGCTCTATGGCGACACCTGGGAATGGACCAGCAGCGCCTACGACGCCTATCCCGGCTTTGCTGCCCCGCCTGGCGCCGTGGGCGAATACAACGGCAAATTCATGTGCAACCAGTATGTGCTGCGCGGCGGCTCGTGCGTCACGCCGGCCGGGCATATCCGCGCCACATATCGCAACTTTTTCCCGCCCGAGGCACGCTGGCAATTCTCGGGCATTCGCCT
>DASPIV010000420.1:0-9960 GCA_035628955.1 Bordetella sp. | reverse complement strand
CGTGCATGACAGCGGCGTGAAGCATACATCGAAAGCCCGGCCTGGCAAAGTTGGCGCTAACCCCCGGGGTGCCGCTGGCCGCGAGCGAGATCCGAGCGCAGTGATTGACGCTAGTCAACCGCGGCCATGCCTGCTTGACTGCAGTCAAGCACGCCGCCCCGGTCCAATACCCATAATCCCTTACAAGTTTTACGGGATTTCAACATGGCATTCACACGGCGCCAATTATTGACGGGCCGGACGGGGCATCCGCCCCGGGCCGGATGCGCAGCAGCCGGCACCTTGCCGTGGCGTGCCTACGCCGGCACGGCCTGCCTGACCCGCCGCGGCATCGAGTGCCGCATCTGCGGCGAAACGTGTACCGCCCAGGCAATCCGCTTTCGTCCCCAGCCCGGAGGCCCCGCCCGGCCGCAGATCGATGCCGCCCGCTGCAACGGCTGCGGGCACTGCCTGCCGGCCTGTCCGGTCGCCGCCCTGATCCCCGAGGCCGCATGAGAATCGTCAGCCTGATTCTGCGCATAGCGCCGGCGCACCTGGATGCCGCGCGGCAAGCCCTGGCCGCCATACCCGGCGTACAAGTCCACGCCGGCGACGCGGCCGCCGGCAAGCTGATCATCACGGTCGAGGATGGCCCGGGGTACAGCACCGCCGATTCGATCCTGGCGGCCCACAAGATTCCCTACGTACTGTCGGCCACCCTGGCCTACGAATACGGCGAAGACGACGCGCCGCCCGCCAACGAACCGTCATCCCCCCACCGACCCCCGGCACTGGGAGCTCCATCATGCCATTGAACCGACGCGAATTCATCAAGACCCACGCCGTGGCCGCCGCGGCCGCCACCGCCGGGATGGCCCTGCCGGCGGCAGCGCTGGCCCAGGCCGGCAGCCAGCCCATGCAGGTGCGCTGGGACAAGGCGCCATGCCGCTTCTGCGGCACAGGCTGTTCGGTGCTGGTAGGCGTACAGAACGGGCGCGTGGTGGCCACCCAGGGCGATCCCGAGGCGCCGGTCAACCGCGGCCTGAACTGCATCAAGGGCTACTTCCTTTCCAAGATCATGTACGGGGCCGACCGCATGACCCAGCCCATGCTGCGCAAGAAGGACGGCGCCTATGACAAGAATGGCGAGTTCATGCCGGTCAGCTGGGATGAAGCCCTGGACATCATGGAACAGAAATGGAAGCAGGCACTGGCCACCGGCGGGCCGGATGCCATTGCCATGTTCGGGTCGGGCCAATGGACCATCTGGGAAGGCTACGCGGCCGCCAAACTGTACAAGGCGGGATTCCGCAGCAACAACCTGGACCCCAACGCGCGCCATTGCATGGCCAGCGCCGTGGTGGGCTTCATGCGCACGTTCGGCATCGACGAGCCCATGGGCTGCTATGACGATATCGAGCACGCCGATGCCTTCGTGCTGTGGGGCTCGAACATGGCCGAGATGCATCCCATACTCTGGAGCCGCATCACCGACCGCCGCCTGACCCATCCCGGCAGCGAAGTACACGTGCTGTCCACGTTCGAGCACCGCAGTTTCGAACTGTCCGACAACGGCATGATCTTCGAACCGCAAACCGACCTGGCCATCCTGAACTACCTGTGCAACTACCTGATCCAGAACGGCAAGGTCAACCAGGAGTTCGTCGGGCGGCACGTCAATTTCAAGACGGGCGTCACCAACATCGGCTATGGCCTGCGGCCCAATGATCCGCGCGAACAAAGCGCCACCGCCAATGGTTATCCCGGCGCCGACGGGGCCCCCAAAGGCGATCCGGGAGCCTCCACGCCCAGCACCTTCGACGAATTCGCCAGTTTCGTATCGACATACACGCTGGAATACACCGCCAAGCTATCCGGCGTGCCCGCCGAAAAGCTGCAGCGCATGGCGGAGCTGTACGCCGATCCCGACAAGAAGATCGTGTCGTTCTGGACCATGGGCTTCAACCAGCACACGCGCGGCACGTGGGTCAACAACATGATCTACAACGTGCACCTGCTCACGGGGAAGATCTCGCAGCCGGGTTGCGGGCCCTTCTCGCTGACCGGCCAGCCCTCGGCCTGCGGTACCGCGCGCGAAGTGGGTACCTTCGCCCACCGCCTGCCAGCCGACATGGTGGTTGGCAATCCCGCGCATCGCAAGGTGGCCGAACAGCTGTGGCAATTGCCCGAAGGCACCATTCCATCCAAGGTCGGCCTGCATGCCGTGGCGCAGAGCCGCGCGTTGAAAGACGGCAAGCTCAAGTGCTACTGGACGTCCACCACCAACAATATGCAGGCCGGGCCGAACATCAACGATGAAATCTACCCCGGCTGGCGCAATCCGGAAGCCTTCGTGGTGGTGTCCGACCCTTACCCCACGGTATCGGCCCTGTCGGCCGACCTGATCCTGCCCACTGCCATGTGGGTCGAGAAAGAAGGTGCCTATGGCAATGCCGAGCGCCGCACCCAGTTCTGGCGCCAGCAGGTCAAGGCGCCAGGCGAATCGCGTTCCGACCTGTGGCAGTACATGGAGTTTTCCAAGCGCTTCAAGGTGGAAGAAGTGTGGCCCGCAGAGCTGCTGGACAAAAAGCCCGAGCTACGCGGCAAAACGCTGTACGACGTGCTGTATGCCAACGGGGTGGTCAACCGGTATCCGCTGACCGACGTTCCCGCGGTCAGCCAGCATGCCTTCGGCGGCTACATGAATGACGAGTCGCAGCACTTCGGGTACTACGTGCAGAAAGGCCTGTTCGAGGAATACGCGCAATTCGGCCGCGGCCACGCCCATGACCTGGCCGACTTCGATCTGTATCACCGCGCACGCGGCCTGCGCTGGCCGGTGGTCGACGGCAAGGAAACGCTGTGGCGCTTCCGCGAAGGCTACGACCCCTATGTCAAAAAGGGCGAAGGCATCCGCTTCTACGGCAACAAGGACGGCCGCGCCAACATCTTCGCCCTGCCCTACCAGCCGCCGGCCGAGGTGCCCGACCAGGACTACGACCTGTGGATGTGCACCGGTCGCGTGCTCGAACACTGGCACACCGGCTCGATGACGCGCCGCGTGCCGGAATTGCATCGCGCCGTACCGGAAGCCGTGTTGTTCATGCACCCCGACGACGCCCAGAAGCGTGGGCTGCAACGCGGCATGCAGTGCAAGATCGTGTCGCGGCGCGGCGAGGTGCTTGCCAGCGTCGAGACACGCGGACGCAACAAGCCGCCGCGGGGGCTGGTGTACATGCCTTTCTTTGATGAAGGGCGGCTGATCAACAAGCTGATCCTGGATGCGACTTGCCCGCTGTCGAAAGAAACCGACTTCAAGAAGTGCGCGGTGAAGGTACTGAAGGCCTGAAGCCCCGTCGTTCCATTGCGTAGCGCACATACCCATGACAGCCCCCGCTCCCGTCGATCCGTCCGGCCGCCGCCAGTTCCTGCAGCAATCGGCTGCCGCTATCGGCGGCACCTGCGCCGTAGCGCTGGGCCTGGGCCTGTATGCGCGGCAGGCCGGCTCGCTGCCGGCCACCGCACTGCGGCCCCCGGGCGCCCTGGCCGAGGCGGACTTCCTGGCCGCGTGCGTGCGTTGCGGGTTGTGCGTACGCGCCTGTCCGTACGACACCTTGAAACTCGCCGCGCCGGGCCGGCCCATTCCAGTGGGCACGCCGTACTTCGACGCCCGTGGCGTGCCTTGCGAAATGTGCGAAGACATCCCTTGCGTCCCGGCTTGCCCTACCGGCGCCCTGGACCACGGCCTGACCCGCATCGAAGACGCGCGCATGGGCCTGGCCGTGCTCATCGACCAGGAAACCTGCCTGAACTTCCAGGGCTTGCGTTGCGATGTGTGTTACCGGGTATGCCCCCTGATCGACCAGGCCATCACGCTGGAACGGCAGCACAATCCACGCTCTGACCGTCATGCCATGTTGCTGCCCACTGTGCATTCCGACCACTGCACCGGCTGCGGCAAGTGCGAACAAAGCTGCGTGCTGCCGGGTGCCGCCGCCATCAAGGTATTGCCGCATGCCCTGGCGCAGGGATCGGCCGCGGCCCATTACCGCAAAGGCTGGGAAGAGGCCGAAAAAGCCGGCGGCTCGGTCATCGGCGAACAGATCCGCCTGCCTGTGCGCGGCCTGGACGATACGCCGCCACCTCCTGTCTCGGGCCGTCCATGAATACCATCGCCTCCAAACCGAAGCGGCCCAACGTCGCGGGCCGCAATCCCACTGCCGCCGCCATCGCCAGCAAAGGTTGGCTGCGTGCTTATCGCTGGCTGCTGCTGCGCCGCGCGGTGCAGGTCGGCCTGCTGGCGCTGTTTCTGGTGGGGCCGGCCAGCCTGTGGCTGATGCGGCAAGGCGTCGTGCACCAAGCCTGGTGGCCGGTGAAAGGCAATCTGTCATCCAGCCTGACGCTGGACTGGCTGCCCCTGACCGACCCATACCCATTGCTGCAAAGCCTGGCCGCCGGACATGTACCCCTGCGCACGAGCCTGCTGGGCGCAGCCATCGTGCTGGGTTTCTACCTGCTGTTCGGCGGCCGCCTGTATTGCTCTTGGGTATGTCCCATGAATCCGGTTACCGACACGGCCGCCTGGCTGCGCCGCAAGCTGAAGATCCGCCCTGCCGGGCGCACGCCCCCCAAGGCCCTGCGCCTGTGGCTGCTTGCGGGCACGGTGGCCGTGTCCGCCGCCACTGGCACGATCGCCTGGGAATGGGTCAACCCGGTGTCCATGCTGCACCGCGCACTGGTATTCGGCTTCGGCGCCGTCTGGGCGCTGGTGCTGGGCGTGTTCCTGTACGACCTGCTGGTGGCGCCGCGTGGCTGGTGCGGGCACATCTGCCCGGTAGGCGCGTTCTACGGCTTACTGGGCAAGGGCGCGCTGCTGCGGGTAAACGCCGCCGGCCGCGCCGCTTGCGACGACTGCATGGATTGCTACAGCGTCTGCCCCGAGCCGCAGGTGCTGCGCCCCGCGCTGAAGGGTGTCGGCCAGAGCCACCCCGTCATTCTCGACGCCGACTGCACCACCTGCGGACGCTGCGTCGATGTATGCCCCCAACAGGTATTCCGAATGAGCCACCGATTCCGCCACAGGAGTAAATCATGAAACGCGCCTTGCAAAAGACCGCCCTAGGCCTGCTCGCGGGCCTGTTGATCGGCACCCCGCCGGTCCTGGCAAACGACTCCATCACGGTCAAGAGCCTGCGCCAGAATTCGGTGAGCAGCGTCGAACAGGAAACCACCCACTATCGCCAAGAGATCGACGTAGGCGCCACACTGCCGCGCGACTTCGTGCAGCAGCCGCCACTGGTGCCGCACGCCAGCAGCAACTACCCGGTGACCCTGAAGTTCAACAAATGCCTGGATTGCCATTCGTGGGGACGCGCCCAGGCAACCAATTCCCCCAAAGTATCGGTTACCCATTTCCGCGACGCACAGGGCCGCGAGCTGGCTTCCGTGAGTCCGGGGCGCTACTTCTGCATGCAGTGCCACATCACCCAAAGCGATGCCAAGCCGCTGGTGGAAAATACCTTCCAGCGCGTGCCCGGCCTGAACTGAGCGAGCGTGCAGCATGAATCCGATCAAGTGGATTAAAACCCTGTCGAGGCGAGCCTGGGCCCTGTTGTTCAGCGGGCTGGGCCTGTCCTTCTTGCTGGGCATCCTGTTCTGGGGCGGCTTCAATACCGTCATGGAATGGACCAACACCGAGGCCTTCTGCATTTCGTGCCACGAAATGAACGAGAACGTCTACCAGGAATACCGCAGCACCGTGCACTATTCCAACCGTACCGGGGTACGGGCGGTATGTTCCGACTGCCACGTGCCCAAGGAATGGGGCCCGAAAATGATGCGCAAGCTGTACGCCTCGAACGAGCTGTTGCACCACTTCCTGGGCACCATCGACACGCCCCGGAAATTCGAAGCCAAGCGGGCGAAGCTGGCCCAGAACGAATGGCGGCGCATGAAGGCGAACAATTCAAAAGAATGCCGCAACTGCCACGACTACAGCTACTTCGACTACACCGGCCAGAGCCCCCGTTCGGCCCGCATGCATCAGCAAGGGCTGCAAGAAGGGGAAACCTGCATCGATTGCCACAAGGGTATCGCCCATAGCCTGCCGGCCATCGAGCAATCGGTCGGGCAGCCCAAGCCGCATGGCGTGCCGGCCCAGGTACTGCATCCCGACTGAGCGGTACCGCGGCTAAGCCAGCGCGGTATCCAGCAGCATCATCAGCACGAAACCCACCATCAATCCGCAAGTGGCATATACCTCATGCCCCTTGCGGTGTGATTCGGGAATGATCTCGTGACTGATCACGAACAACATGGCTCCTGCGGCGAAGCCCAGGCCCCAGGGAAGCAAGGCGGCCGACCACCCCACGACCACGGCGCCCAGCACCGCACCCGCCGGTTCGACCAGCCCGGACAGCATACCCAGGGCCACAGAAAAACTACGGCTGTATCCAGCCGCCAGCAGCGCCAGCGCCACCACCAGGCCCTCGGGCACGTCCTGGATGGCGATGCCCGTGGCCAGCGCACTGCCACGGACGGGATCATTGCCCACATACCCCACGCCGATGGCCAGGCCTTCGGGCAGGTTGTGCAATGCGATGGCGAACACGAACAGCCAGGTGCGCCGCAGGCGATGGACTTCGATGCCTTCCTTGCCCTTGATGAAGTGCTCGTGCGGCAACAGCCTTTCCATCAGCAACAACACCGCGGCGCCCAGCAGCACCGCCGCGCCCACGATCAGGCCGGCGCCCCAGGGCCCATTACCCAGACTACCCGCCGCCGCAATGCCAGGCGCCACCAGCGAAAATGCGCATGCCGCCAGCATGACCCCCGCGCCGAAACCGAACATGGTGTCCTGCACCTTTTCGGACAGGGTCTGCGAGAACATCACCGGTACGGTGCCCAGCGCGGTCGCTCCGGCGGCCAGCAGCCCGCCCGCCAGCGCATCGGCCACATGGGGCGCGCGCGGTACCAGATAGGCCCACAGGGCGTACGCACCCAGGCAGGCCACCAATACGGTCAGCGTCCAGACGCTGATGCTGGTGGATTGCGGGTGGACACGATGGCGGCTGAAGGTATTCATTCCGGACCCATGGCTTGCATCGGTGCCAGGCACCCTGCGGGCCCGGCACCTGCCAGCGTAAGCGGCCTCAGGCCATGGCGCCTTCGTAGCGGCGCGCCACTTCAGCCCAATCGACAACGTTGAAGAACGCGCCGATATATTCCGGGCGGCGGTTCTGGTACTTCAGATAATACGCGTGTTCCCACACGTCCAGGCCCAGCACGGGCGTATTGCCCTGCATCAGCGGGCTATCCTGGTTGGCCGTGCTTTCCACCGTGAGCTTGCCCTGCGGGGTAACGCTCAGCCAGGCCCAGCCGCTGCCGAAGCGCGTCAAGGCGGCTTTGGTAAATGCATCGCGAAAGGCGTCCATCCCGCCCAGCTCGGCGTCGATGGCCGCCGCCAGGCGCCCCTGCGGCTGGCCGCCGCCCTTGGGCGACATGACGGTCCAGAACAAGCTATGGTTGGCGTGGCCGCCGCCGTTGTTGCGCACCGGCCCGCGTACCGATTCCGGCAGGGTGTCGATACGCGCGACCAGTTCTTCGACCGGCTGATCCGACGGCAGGCCGGCCCCTTCGAGGGCGGCGTTCAGGTTGTTGATGTATGTCTGATGGTGCTTGGTGTAGTGGATTTCCATGGTCAGTGCATCGATGTGCGGTTCCAGCGCATCGTAGGCATAAGGCAGGTCGGGCAAGGTATAGGGCATGCAAGTCTCCTGTTCGGGCTCCATGGGGAGCAGGTCAAAGTGTCGGTACCACCCGCCAGGGGTTCAGTGCCGGGGTTCGGCATCATCGCCCCACGGTAGTTCGGCGGCGCGCCGGGCGCGCGGATGGCCGGGATACCGCCGCAGGAACTGCATCAGCTCGATATAAGTCACACGGCCATGACGCCATGCCGCTGAACGCCAGTCTGGCTCCAAGGTGGCATCGGTGGCCATTTCATGCAGCAACTCGTGTGCCCGGCAGACATGGGCGCCGGCCAGATCGGCGCGCCCGGCGCGCTGGTGCAATTCGGCCAGGTTGTGGTGCGATACCACCAACGCGGCGACCGCCGTATCGGCATCGGCGGCGCGGCCCGGCAAAGCGTCGGCCAGACTCAGGGCCGCGCGATACTGCGTCAGGGCGGCTGCCGCATCGCCGCGCTCCAGCGCACGGTTGCCGCGCACCGTCACCCGCTGCCATGCATCCAGGCAGGGCTCGCCGGCGGCATGCGGCGTGGCGACGGCGGACGTGGATTGGATCTGGACCATCACGGCCTCCGTAGAAAAGGATTGGGTACAAATAAAAGATAACTTAAATGATAGTCATTTTTATTTAATATCACAACGACAAGGCGGGCGGCTGCCTGTTCGCCTTCCTCTTTATGCGGTTTTTACAGTGCCCGGCCGCAGGCAACGCCCGAGGCCCAGGCCCACTGGAAGTTGTAGCCGCCCAGCCAGCCGGTGACGTCGACCGCTTCGCCGATGAAGTACAGGCCCGGCACACTGCGCGCCTGCATCGATTTCTGATCCAGCCCCCGCGTATCCACGCCCCCGCGCATGACTTCGGCCTTCTTGTAGCCCGCGGTGCCGCTGGGCACCAGCCGCCATTCGTGGATGCCCTGCCCCAGCGCACGCAGGGTCTTGTCCGGCGCGTCCGCCATGCGCAGCGTGGCCAAGCCGGGCTGTCCGCCCTGCTCGGCCGCGTGCAGCCACTGATCGGCCAGCCTGCGCGGCCATAGCCCGCCCAGCACGGTGTGCAATTGCTGGCGGTTGCCTGGCTTGGCGGCGATCAGTTCGTCGGCCAGGTCGCGGCCGGCGGCCAGGTCGATCACGATGGGCTCGCCCGGCTGCCAATAGCTGGAAATCTGCAAGATCGCCGGCCCGGACAGGCCACGATGCGTGAACAGCAAGTCTTCCAGGAATTCGCCGCGCGCACGGCCGGCCCCCGTGCTGAGCGAGACTTCCAGCGCCACACCCGACAACACCGCAAACGGACGCCATTGCATGGGGTCGAAAGTCAGCGGCACCAGGGCTGGCCTGGGCTCGACGACCTTCAGTCCGAACTGGCGCGCGAGCTTCAGGCCGAAGTCGGTAGCACCCAGTTGGGGGATCGCCATGCCGCCAGAAGCCACCACCAGTTTGGCGGCGCGCAGCTCGCCTTGGCTGGTGCGCAGCACATAGCCTGTGTCGTCGCGGCCCACCTCGGCCACCTGGCACGGCATGCGCCATTGCACCTTGCCGGCATCGCATTCGGCGCGCAGCATCTCGATGATGGATTCACTGCTGTCGTCGCAAAACAATTGCCCGCGGTGCTTTTCGTGCCAGGCAATACGGTGGCTGCGCACCAGGGCCAGGAAATCCTGCGGCGTATAACCGGCCAGCGCGGAGCGACAGAAATGCGGGTTGTCGGACAGGAAATTGGCCGGCCCCGTTCCCACGTTGGTGAAATTGCAGCGGCCGCCTCCGGATATGCGGATCTTTTCGGCCAGGCGGTCGGCATGGTCGATCAGCACGACCCGCAGGCCGCGCTGGCCGGCCACCGCGGCGCACATCATGCCGGCCGCGCCGGCGCCGATGATGGCTACGTCGTAGGGCGCGGTCATGAAACAGGCAAGCTTTGCCGGGCGGACGCGGCATCGAGGGTGGCGGGCTGATGGCCAGCCAGGAGGAAACGGAATGAAGAGAAAGGCATAGCCCGCTATTTGACCAGATCGGCGGCTTGCGCGGGCCCCGCCAGCCTGCCGATGAGCCGGGCTAGGCGTCGGGCGTTGCGGCGGGCCATTGATAGAGCGGCGGCTGCTTCTGCATGAATCGCGCCGCCGCCGCGCGGTGGTATTCGGTCGAGCGCGCGATGCCCTGGCCGGCGGCTTCCAGGTCCAGCATCGTATTCATATCGCTGTTCAGCGATGCATTGAACAGGCGCTTGGTCAGGCTCAAGGCC
>DASPIV010000419.1:0-7903 GCA_035628955.1 Bordetella sp. | reverse complement strand
GGTGCGCAAGCCGACCTGGCGCGCGCCGCGCAGATTCACCAAGGTGTCTTCGACCAGTACCGCGCGCGACGCAGCAACCCCTTCGCGCGCCAGCACATAGCGCAGCAGGGCGGGCGAGGGCTTGGGGCGGAATTCGCCATGCAGGCGCATATGTTCAATGGCCCATACGCTGTCGAAATGGCGCAGGATGCCCAGGCGCCGCAGCACGGCGCGCGCGTAATGGAATGGCGCGTTGGTCAGCAACACTTTGCGGCCGGGCAGTTGGCGCAGCTTGGCCGCCAGGGCGGTCTCGGCGCGCACCAGCGGCTTGACGTCGAAATCGTGGCTGCGGCGCAGGAAGGCATTTGCGTCGATACCGTGATGGCGCACCATGCCGATCACCGTGGCCCCGTAGCGGCGCCAGTACTGGGCACGCAGCTGGTTGGCGGTATCGATGTCCACGCCCAGCGACTCGGCCACGGCTGCCGTCATGCCTTGGTCAATAAGCGGGAAGATCGCGTGCGAGGTGTCGTGCAGCGTGTTGTCCAGATCGAACAGCCACAGGCGGTCGGGCACGCCCGTGACGATGCGGCGCGAAC
Source organism: Bordetella sp. (assembly GCA_035628955.1). Taxonomy (GTDB): domain Bacteria; phylum Pseudomonadota; class Gammaproteobacteria; order Burkholderiales; family Burkholderiaceae_B; genus Bordetella_A. Next base: position 7,325 of record DASPIV010000419.1, on the reverse strand, counting down.
GGCGCTGGCGCGCCGCCGGCCGCAGCAGGTGGCGATGCACCTGCATCAGTGTGAACTGATCATGGTACCGACGCCTTGGTCGGTCAGGATTTCCAGCAGCAGGCAGTGGGGTACGCGGCCATCGACGATGTGCACGGAATTCACGCCGTTCTTGGCGGCATCCAGCGACGAGGCGATCTTGGGCAGCATGCCGCCCGAGATGGTGCCGTCGGCGAACAGTTCGTCGATGGTCTGCGCCGACAGGCTGCGCAGCAGCTTGCCGCCCTTGTCCAGCACGCCCGGGGTGTTGGTCATCATCAGCAGCTTCTCGGCGCCCAGCACTTCGGCCATCTTGCCCGCCACCACGTCGGCATTGATGTTGTAGGCCGTGCCGTCTTCGCCATAGCCTATGGGCGAGATCACCGGTATGAACTGATCGTCTTGCAGGGCCTTGACCACCGCGGGTTCGACCTGGGTGATATCGCCCACGAAACCGATGTCGATGGGCTCGTCGGGGTTGTCTTTATTGGCCATCAGTTTCTTGCGGGCCTGGATCAACATGCCGTCCTTGCCGGTCAGGCCCACGGCCTTGCCGCCAACCTCGTTGATCATCATGACGATATCTTGCTGGACCTGGCCGCCTAGCACCCATTCGACCACTTCCATGGTCTCGGCATCGGTGACGCGCATGCCCTGCACGAAGGTGCCTTGCTTGCCGATGCGGCGCAAGGCGTCGTCGATCTGCGGACCACCGCCGTGCACCACCACCGGATTCAAGCCCACCAGCTTGAGCAGCACCACGTCGTGGGCGAAGCTGCGCTGCAGGCGTTCTTCGGTCATGGCATTGCCGCCGTACTTCACCACGATGGTCTTGCCATGGAATCGTCGGATATACGGCAGTGCTTCGGAAAGAACGGCTGCCTTGATGGCGGGCGACGATACGGCGGCAGGGTCGGGGGTGTCGGTCATGGCAAGAGGAGCTCGGCTAGAAGAGTGGAAAAAGGAAAATGCCTGCGCCGGCGCGGGCTCGGCGCTGCCAGGGCAAGCATACGGCAGATTGTAGTCCGGGCGAATTACTTATACCCAAAACCTATGATGTTATGCCCGACAAATAACCGCCATTCGGGTAAATTGGGAGCGTTTTTGCAACGGCCGCGGCCCATCTGGCCCGGCGGCCATCCCGATCCCATCCCACGAGGTTAACTATGCGCTTCTTTCTTGCCCGGACGGCCGTGCTGGCGTCCGCCTTCTTCCTGTCCGGCGCCGCCCATGCCGAAAAACTCATCGTGGGGGCCACCCAAGTGCCGCACGCCGAGATCCTGGAAGTAGTCAAGCCGATGCTGGCCAAGGAAGGGGTCGAACTCGATATCAAGGTGTTCACCGACTACGTGCAGCCCAACCTGCAATTGGCCGACCAAGAACTGGACGCCAATTTCTTCCAGCATAAACCGTACCTGGACACCTTCAACAAAGACCGCGGCACCCATCTGGTGTCGGTGGGCCTGGTGCACGTCGAGCCCTTCGGCGGTTATTCGCGCAAGGTCAAGTCGGTGGCCGAGCTGCCGGGAGGCGCCACGGTGGCCATTCCCAATGACCCGTCCAACAGCGGCCGCGCCTTGTTGCTGCTGCAGAAGCAGGGCGTGATCAAGCTGAAGGATCCGGCCAATATCGTGGCCACGCCGCTCGACATCGTCGAGAACCCCAAGAACCTGAAGTTCCGCGAGCTCGAGGCCGCCATGCTGCCGCGCGCGCTCGACGACGTGGCGCTGGCGCTCATCAATACCAACTACGCGCTGGAAGCGGGCCTGGTGCCCACTAAAGACGCTCTCTTCATCGAGGGTGCCGATTCGCCCTACGCGAACCTGGTGGCCGCCCGCCAAGACAACCAGAATGCGCCGGCCGTCAAGAAGCTGGTCGATGCGCTGCACACCCCCCAGGTGAAGCAGTTCATCCAGGACAAGTACCAGGGCGCCGTGGTGCCCGCCTTCTGATTTTCACAGCCAGGCCAGCCTGCCCAATCGCCCCGTCTAGACGGGGCGATCGCCTTTCAGGGTAATGCGATGCATGATGCGGCGAAAGCCGTGGTAGTCGTTGACCGGATTATGCTGCGTGCAGCGGTTGTCCCAGAAAGCAATGGTGTCGGGTTCCCAGGCGAAGCGGCAGGTGAATTCCGGCTTGACCTGGTGGGTGAACAAAAACTGCAACAAGGGCGCGGACTCTTCGCGGCGCATGCCCTTGATGCCTACCGTGTGCGCCATGTTCACGTACAAGGCCTTGCGGCCCGTTTCAGGATGGGTGCGCACTATCGGGTGTTCGGCCATGTATTCCTTGGGCGCCGCTTCGCGCCCATCGGTGCGGATACGGTCTTCGCGCGTCTTCGACACATCGGCCTGCGCCGAACTGCTGATGCCCACCAGGCCATCCAGCAGCCCACGCAGGGTATCCGACAGCGTCTCGTAGGCCATGTACTGGTTGGCGAACAAGGTGTCGCCGCCATAGGGTGGAATTTCGCGTGACAGCAGCATCGAGCCCATGGGAGGTTCTTGCAGATAAGTGGTGTCCGAGTGCCAGATGCCGCCGAAGTTCGAGGTTTCGTGCTCGAGCTTCTTGACCTCGATGATGGTGGGATAGCCCTCCAGGCCGCGCACGAACGGGTATTCGATGGGTTCGCCCATCGCCCGCGCGAACGCGAGGTACTGAGAGGGCGTGAGTTTCTGGTTCTTGATGAAGATGACCTGGTGGTCCAGCAGTGCCTGGCGCACGGCGGCGGCCTGGTCGGCGTTCAGGCCGGGGGCCAGGTCGATGCCTGACAGTTCGGCGCCCAGCGCGCCGGCGATTTTCCGGATTTTCATGGCAGTCGGTTCCAAGGCGGGCAAGAGGAGTGCCCATGCATGAGGTAATGGTATTGCCGCAGCCTGTGCCCGCACAAATCAAATAATATGAGTGGTTATTCAGATATTTTTAGCTATCTGAGGCCACCCATGCGCTAGGTGCCAGGCATCTGGCGTCGGCCACGCCTCTTACCCGGCGCCTTGCAGGATCTGCACCAGCCGGCCTCCTGCTGGCGACAAGGTGTACCCCTTGATGGTAATGACCGCGATGGTGCGCCGCAGTGACGGCCGGGCGATGCGCACGGGGGTCAGTGCGGTGCTGGATGGGATGGCGATGCGTGGCAGGATGCCGGCGCCCAGCCCGGCCTCGACCATGGCGATCAGGGTGCTGGCATGAGTGAATTCGTAACTCAGGTCGGCATCGATGCCGTTGGCGCGCAGCGCGTCTTCCAGGTGATTGCGGAACAGCGAGTTGGGCGCCAGCGTCAGCAACCGCAGGCGCGTCAGTTCGCGCAGTGAAATCGTCTTGCGGCCATTGTGGCGGTAGCCGCGTGGCAGCAGGGCGCAATACTCATCCAGGAAGAGCGGACGGAAGTCCAGTTCGGTGCGTTTTTCTTCCACGGGACCGATGCCGAAATCCACCTCGCGCCGGCGGACGGCTTCGAGCAGGTCGTGGTGCGACAGTTCGCGCACGCGCACCGAAATGCCAGGGTACAGGCGCGCGTACTCGGTCAGCACCGACGGCAGGCGCGTGCCGGCCACGGTGGGCACGCAGGCGAAGGCCAGATTGCCCTGTTGGGCGTTCGCGGCTTGCTGGATGCGGGTCAGGCCGCCGTCGAGTTCGGCCAGGGCCTTGCGCGCGCTGATCAGCAGCTCTTCGCCCTCGGGCGTCAGTTCGACATGGCGGGTGGTGCGCTGGAACAGTGCCACGCCCAGTTGCGTCTCCAACTGCTTGATCTGCATGCTGATGGCGGGCAGCGACACAAAGGTCTGTTCGGCTGCCTTGCGGAAGCTGGCATGCTCGGCCACTGCCATGAAGGCGGACAACAGCTTGAAGTTGATCTTCTGGGGCATGGCGGGCAGCTTGAGAGGCGCAAGCGGTGATGGCGCGGCCGGCCCTGGACATTCCCAACCAAGGCCCCCTGGCCGCGCAAAACGCTAGCCGGCGGCCAGCGCCTTTTCGATGGCGGCGTGGAACTCGCCCGTATCGTACTCGCCCAGGTAGCGCTTGATGATGCGCCCCTGCTTGTCGATCAGGAAAGCGGTGGGGGTCAGCTTTACGTCGCCGAAGGCACGGGCGATGTCGCCCTTGACGTCCAGCGCCACCGGAAAGGGCAGCTTGCGCGTTTCGGCGTAGTTCAGCACGTAGTTGGGCGGATCGTAGCTCATTGCCACGGCAACGGCCTCGTAGCCCTTGGGCGCGTATTCGTTGTAGGTCTCGATGGCGCCGGGCATCTGCTTGACACACGTGACACAGCTGGTGGCCCAGAACTTCACCAGCACCACCTTGCCGCGCAGGTCGTGCATGCTGAAGGTCTTGCCCTCGATGGTGGTGAAGGCCACGTCGGGCGCGGGCGGCGCCGGCCGCCAGACGAACCAGGCGCCGATGCCGGCCGCCACCAGCACGGCCAGGGTCAGGATGAGCTTTTTCATTTATTTGATCGGTATGGCCTGTACGCCGTTGACCGCGCCGCCACCGCCCGATTCGATCGGGGCGGCCTTGGGTTGCGGGGTACTGTTGGACTGCGCACCTTCCGGTTGGGTTCCCGGGCCGGACAGCCGCAGCGCCTCTTCGCGGCTGATGACCTGGAACAGCTTGACCACCTTGGCCACGCCGCCCACTTCCGAGGCGGCCGTGGCGGCATAATTACCTTCGGACTCGGTGACCAGGCCCATCAGGTATACCACGCTGCGGTCGGTGGTGACAGCTATGGTGGCCGACGGCACATACTTGGTGTTGAGCAGCACGGTCTTGACCTTGGAGGTCAGCCAGGTGTCGTTCGAACGGGTGCTGAACGACGCGATCGGGCCCACGTTGAGCTGGTTGACCACCGACTTGACGTGCTGCACGCCCTGCGCCAGCGTGGTGGCCTGGGCCTTGGCGGCTTCGGACGGCACGTCGCCGGTCAGCAGCACCACGCCGTTGTACGACATCGCGCTGACACGCGCCGTGTCGCCCAGCTTCTCACTGATCTGGCGTTCGGCCTTGAACGAGATGTTCTGGTCTTCGAGTTGGGCGCCCGAAGTGCGCCGGTCGGTAATGACCACGGCGGTGGTGGCCGCGGCGCCCCCCACGACCAGCGGCGCGCAGGCCGACAAGGACAGGGCGGCGGTACCGATCAGGGCGGCCAGCAGCAGGGGGCGGGCAACCGTCTTGGCATCGGGCATCATTCGGTGTCTCCTAGAAGTAGGGCATCTATTCCGTCGCACAGGGCATGCAGCAACAGGGCGTGGATTTCCTGGATGCGCATGGTGCGGTCATGGGGCACACATAAATGGACGTCGTGCGGGGTCAGGAGTTCACTGACGACCCCGCCGCCTTTGCCGGTCAGGGCAATAACCGATATTTCGCGGTCGTGGGCGGCCTCGATGGCACGGGTCACGTTGGCGGAATTGCCGCTGGTGGAAATGGCCACCAGGACATCGCCGGACTGGCCCAGGGCATTGACCTGGCGTTCGTAGATTTCTTCGAACCCGTAATCGTTGCCGACCGCGGTCAGGATGGCCGTGTCGGTGTTCAGGGCGACACCGGCCAGCGGCAGCCGCTCGCGTTCGAAGCGGCCCACCAGTTCGGCAATGAAATGTTGCGCATCGGCGGCCGAGCCGCCATTGCCGCACGCCAGTATCTTGCCGTTGTTGGCCAGCGCGGCGAACACCACGTCGACCGCGCTGGCCAGCGGGCCGGACAGCGCGTGCATGCTTTGTTCGCAGGCGGCCATGGCGTCGCGGAAGTGCGACGTCATCCGAGAGGTCATATCCATGGCCGGCATTATCTCATGGCGCCAGGCCGGCTACTGGCAGAAGGCGGCCGGCAGCCAGTGCGCACTGCCTGCCTCGAAGGCCACCACATCGAATCGCACCGGCGGGATCCGGCCGCCCCAGTGGCGGCGTGCCAGCCCGGGCAGCAGCAGGGTGGCGCTACGCAGCAGGCGGGCCTGCTTGGCCCGCCCCACACTGGCCGCCGCGCCGCCGTAGCGGCCGCTGGCCCGGGCGCGTACCTCGACGAACACCAGCGTGTCGCCATCGCGCATGACCAGGTCGATCTCGCCCGCGCGGCAATGCAGGTTGCGCGCCAGCGGCACCAGGCCGGCGCCGGCCAGCAACCGTAGCGCCCGGGTTTCGTAGCTTGCACCGGCCTGTTGCGTGGGCGAGGCGCGCGGCGTGGCCGGTTCGGCGGATTGGCGCGCCGTGCGTCGGGCGGCGGCGCGGCGCCGCTTCAGCATTCGCTGCTGGGCCTGGCGGGCATGCTCGTAGGCGATTTCCGGAAAGGGGTCGTGCATGGGCGTGCTCCGGACAGGTCGGACGGCTACACTGGCACAATTTGCCGCCTAGCCGCCAGCTTCCAATGAATCAGAATGTCCCGCCCGCGACCGCCGGCGACGCCTGGACCCGCATGGCCGGGCGCGTGGCCGGCCAGCACTGGCCCGAAGCCGCGCTGTACGTCGTGGCCACACCCATCGGCAACCTGGGCGACCTGGGCCTGCGTGCCTGGCAAGCCCTGGCGCACGCCGATGTGATCGCCGCCGAAGATACGCGCTGCAGCCGCAGCCTGCTCGACGCCTGGGGCATTTCCACCCCGCTGATGGCCGCCCACCGCCACAACGAAGCGTCCGCCGCCCAGGACATCTGCCAGCGCCTGGCGCAGGGCCAGCGCGTGGCCTTGATATCCGACGCCGGCGCCCCGGCCGTCAGCGATCCGGGCGCGCGGGTGGTGCGGGCGGTGCGCGCGGCGGGCTATGCCGTGGTGCCGGTGCCCGGGCCCAGTTCCGTGATTGCCGCGCTGATGGGCAGCGGGGCCACTTCCGACGAAAACCCCGCCTATGCCTTTGCCGGTTTTGCGCCGGCCAAGGCCGCGGCGCGCCAGCGCTGGCTGCGATCATGGTGTGCGCTGCCCGCCCCCGTGGTGATGTTCGAATCGCCGCACCGGCTGGCGGCCTGCCTGGCCGACCTGCTTGAAGTGTGCGGCCCCGCGCGCATGCTGACCGTCGCGCGCGAACTTACCAAGCGTTTCGAGCAGATTGCCACCCTGCCGTTGTCGCAGGCGGCCCAATGGCTGGCCGCCGATCCGCATCGCGCGCAGGGCGAATTCGTACTGATCGTGCACGCCGCCGAGGCCGCCGCCGATGCGGCAGGGCCGGACGACCCCGCCACCGGTACGCTGCTGGATGCCTTGCTTGAAACCCTGTCGGTGCGCGATGCCACGCGCGTGGCCGCCAAGGTGACGGGGCAACCGCGCGATGCCTTGTATGCAATGGCCCTGGCGCGCAAGGCATCGTCATGAAACGCCTGGCCCCT
>DASPIV010000418.1:0-2889 GCA_035628955.1 Bordetella sp. | reverse complement strand
CGGCCAGCGCACCGAAGTCTCCGTAGCCGGCCGCCGCCGGATGGCTGGCCGGGTCGGCGTGGCGCAAGCTGTATATCTGGGCCGCGATACCCCAGGCGCGCGGCCGGTCCTGCTGCAACAGTTGCGCCGCCGTGGGGCACCCGGCCGGCGCCACCGCCAGGCTGACGATCTGGCTATCCAGTTCCAGCTGGTGGTAGCCCGGTTGGTCCGGCACCGGCAGGTAGCTGTGCCCGCCATCGACCGCTGTCTGGCCTTCGGCCAGCGTGCCGTCTTCGTAGGCGACGCGATAGCGGCGTGGGCCCGAGCCCGGTAGGCGCAGCCGTTCGCCGGCCTGGACGACCGCCAAGGACGGCCAGCCTGTTTCCGGCTGGCTCAGGAACGCCAGGCTCTCTTCTATCTGGGCCGGCGTGGCGGCCGGCAGCGCCATGGCATCGAGCACCGCGCGCAAGGTATCCGGAGGCACGGTCCGTGGGTGCCGGTGCGCATCGGTCCACCGCACGGCCAGCCCGGCGGCTCGGGCCAGCGCCGCCAGCGCTTGCGGGGTTGCCGCCTTGGCGGTCATCGCGCCTCCTCGATGATGCACACGGTGCACGCCGCCGGCAGCCTGCCTGCCGCCAGTGCTTCGTTCGCACCGGCGTGGCTCTGGAACAGCACCAGTGCCGTCTCCGATGCGGGCACGGGGGCCGGCATGAGGCTGTCGTCCGCGCCCAGGTTGGCATAGAGCGACAGCCTGGCCCCGTCATTCATGCGCCAATGCGCAGCGACTGCGCAGGGGCCCAGCGGGTAGGCGGCCTCGATGCGCGCTCCGGCCAGCCGCGCAATAATCATGCGCTGGCGTACGGCCAGCAAGGCCTGGTAGTACTCCAGCCATTGCACCGCGTCGGGTCCGTCGGTCCAGGGATAGCAGTCTGCATAGGTGCCGTCGTCATTCGGATCGGGCAATTGCATCGGGCCACGGCCCTGCTGCTGCGCCTCCAAGCCGAACTCCCGTTGCCGGCCTTCACGCACGGCCTGCGCCAGGGCGGCGTCACGGTGGTCGGTGAAATACAGGAACGGCGCCTGCGAGCCGCATTCTTCGCCCATGAAGATCAAGGGTATCTGCGGCGTCAGCAGTTGCAGGGCGACGGCTGCCCGCAAGGCTGCCACCCGTTCGCCCATCAGCGTGCGCAATCGTTCGCCCCAGGCGCGATTGCCGGTCTGGTCGTGGTTTTGCAGGAACAGCACGAAAGCACTGGGCGGCAGATCGGCACTGGCTTCGCCGCGCAGCCGCGCCGCATCGCGCAGCGTAGGCTGGCCCTGGTAGATGAATCCTTCGGCCAGGCAGCGCGCCAGCATCTCGGCGGGTGCCTGCGTGTAGTCCGCGTAATAGCCGTGCGTTTCACGCGTAAGCAGGTGGTGCAGCACGTGGTGTCCGTCGTCGTTCCATTGCGCGTCGTAACCGTCGCGCAGCAGCGAGGCCCGGTTGTCGTCGTTTTCTACCACCAGGTGGATGTGGCGCTGGGCAGGAATATGGCTGCGCACGTAGTGTGCCAATCGAGGCAGCCATTCAGGGTTGGCGATGGCATGCACGGCGTCCAGGCGCAGGCCGTCGAAGCGGTATTCCGTCAGCCAGTACAAGGCGTTCTCTTCGAAATAGCGGCGCACTTGCGGACGGCGGAAATCGATGGCCGGCCCCCATGGCGTTTGCACGTCGTCGCGGAAGAACTCCGCGGCATAGGCAGGCAGATAATTGCCGTCAGGCCCGAAATGGTTGTAGACCACGTCCAGCATGACGCTCATGTTCAACGCATGGGCGGTATCGATCAGTTTCTTCAGCTGTAGCGGTGTGCCATAACTGGCGTCGGGCGCGAAAGGCAGCACGCCGTCGTAGCCCCAGTTCCGCCGGCCGGGAAAATCCGCGATGGGCATCAATTGCAGTACCGTGATTCCCAGCGCGGCCAAATGCGGCAGGCGTTCCTGCAGGCCGGCGAATCCGCCGGCCAGACCCACATGCACTTCATAGATCACGGCCTCTTCCCAGGGCCGGCCGGCCCAGTCGGGGGTCGACCAGGTATAGCCGCCCGGCGTGGTGACCACACTGTAGCCGTGCACGTCTTCCGCCTGCTGGCGCGAGGCCGGATCCGGCACGGTGCGCTCGGCATCGAGCCGGTAGCGGTAGCGCGTCTGCGCCGGGCATGCGACCCGTACGCGGCACCAGCCGTCTTCGCCGGGCTGCAGGGGGATGGGCGCCAGGCCTTCGATTTCCAGCGCCAGGGTGGCAGGCGCCGACGGGGCCCATAAATGGAAGTGCGTCGTCCCGTCAGGCATGAGCAGCGCACCAAAGGTGGGTAGGGCGTCATCGACCGGCGCGTGCAAGATATCGGAAGAAGTGGCCATCTCGGCCTGGCCGTGCAAGAGGGGACTCATGATGGGTTTCCCGGCGTGCGGGCGCTGAGTAGTGCAACGCTATGTCCGGCCACTTCGAACGTATCGCCTTCAAGAGGGCGACGCTTGCCTTGCGTGTTGGAGCTTTCCAGTTCCAGAGTCCACGCCAGGGCGGGCGGCGGCAGCTTGAAGACGGTGGGCTCATCGCCCGCATTAAGCAGCATCAGCGTCACGTCCACCTGGCCTGAGCCATCGATGGCGCAGGCTCGGCGCATCGCAAGGACGTGGCGGCCCGCATCCTCCCAGGCGTTGGCGTCCATGGGCTGGCCAATCTCGGCAAACCACGACAGCGCCGCGATGCCGGGCGCGACTTCGCGGCCGGCATCGCCGTAGCGGGCGGTACGCAGGCTGGGGTGGGCCTGCCGCAATGACGTCAGGCGCCCCACATAGCGTACCAGTGCCGCGCCCGGGCCATCGGCAGCCTGCTTCCAGTCCAGCCAGCTGATGGGGTTGTCCTGGCAATAA
>DASPIV010000417.1:0-6712 GCA_035628955.1 Bordetella sp. | reverse complement strand
TGCCCACGTCCAGCAACAGCGTACGGCAGCCCGCGCGATTCCCGGCCTCGACGTCGTCCAGGATGTCACCAATGAACCAGGACTGCGCCAGATCGACCTGATGGTCGCGTGCCGCCCGCAGCAAAAGCCCCGGCTGCGGCTTGCGGCAGGCGCAAACCTTCGTATACGCGGGCACGACACCCTGCGGGTGATGGGGGCACCAGTAGAAGCCGGCCAGGCGCGCGTCAGCGGCACGGAACAGGGTGTCCAGGCGCGCTTGCACATCAGCCAGCGCCTGGGGCTCGAAGTATCCCAATGCCACGCCGGGCTGGTTGCTGATCACGATCAGCGGCACGCCCAGGGTCCCCAGCACGCGCAGCGCCTCTGCTGCGCGGGGCGCATAGGCCATGCGTGCGGGGTCGACGTTGTAGGGGTCGTCGGCCAGCACCGTGCCGTCTTTGTCCAGGAATACCGCCGGGGTCAGGGCCATGAGGTTTCCTTCATGGGCAGCACCATGACCTCGGGCACGACCGTCTCGGGCGGCTGGGTCAGCACGAAGCGCACCGCGCGCGCGACATTCTCCGGGTCCTGCAGGCAACTGGTGTCGATATCCGGAAAGCGGTCCAACAGGAACGGCGTGCGCATCCCGCCCGCAATGACGGCACTGACTTTCAGTCCCATGCCGCGCAGCTCGGCGTGCAGCGCGTGCGACAACCCCATCAAACCCCACTTCGAGGCATGGTAGGCGCTGGCGTTGGGCCACGCCCGCCGTGCCGCCGTCGAGGCGATATTCACGATATGCCCATGCGGTGCCAGGCGGTTCTTGGCCAGCTTGGCCATCAGGAAAGGACCAGTCAGGTTGGTGCGCAGCACGCGTTCCCAGGCGTCCACTTCCAACTCGTCGATGGATGCCGTCACGTCCACGCCGGCGTTGTTGATCACGGCGTCCAGCTTTCCGTAGCGCTCCACGGCCAGGTCCAGCGCCGCGGACACCTGCCGGGGATCGCCCACGTCCATGACTGCCGCGCAGGCCGCGGCACCGCCTTCGGCAAGGCGGCGCGCGCCCTCGTGGGCCCGCGCCTCGTCGAGATCCGCCACCACCACGCTGGCGCCCTCGGCTGCCAGCATGCTGCAGATAGCGGCGCCCAGCCCACTGCCGCCGCCCGTTACCAGGACGACGCGCCCGGCCAAGGTTTCGTTTTCCCGCATCATCGTTTCTCCGTAGGACCGCAAAAAATGCGGGCGCGGTGCGCCCGCACTGCTCAAACCAAAGATGGGCGCAGGCACCCTACCAGTACGGAGGCTGGTCGTAGTATTCGTAGAGCTCCTGGGCCCACTGCTTGTCCGCCATGCTGGGCCAATGGTCCTTGTCGAAACCGTTGGCATTCTTCAAGCGGTCTTTGCCTACGTCCAAGACGAAGCACTTGCGGTCGGTGTCGAGCACCAGCGCGCTCCACGGAATGGCATACAGCTTGTCGCCCATGCCAAGCAGGCCGCCGTGCGACAGCACGGCATAGGCGATGCGGCCATGGGGCACGTCCAGCATGATGTCCTCGATCGTGCCGAGCTTCTCGTTCGCGGGGTTGTAGACGTCGTTGCCGGCCAGCGTATCGGCCGCCATGATGTCGGGCCCCGGGCCGTCTGCGGTGGCCTTGCCCTTGCCCACGATACGAGTGTAGGCGTCCGCGCGAGACTGGCCGATGGTGTCATTGTTCATAATGGATCTCCTTTCACGGGTCTGAATAAATGCCGCGGTCACTCCATCCGGGTCATGCCGGGATGGTCGTTGACACTCGCCCGGTTCACCCGGATATGGTTCTGGATATCGTTGACGCCCACACAGTCATCGGCGCAATCCTCGATGGCATGCTTGGTGCGCCGGTCCGATACCGTTCCCTCGAGCGTGACCGTGCCGTCGCTGACGTCGACCGATACGTCGCTGACATCCAGGCCGCTGCGGCTCAGGCGCTCGCAAAGGTCTTCGCGCACGCGCTCGTCCGAGCGCACGTAGCCCTTCGGCGAAATGCGCTGAGACTTCCGCAGCGCGGGCTCTTGCCACCCGTAGTCTCCGGCGCCGGTTTCACGGTTCCATCCGCCAGACCGCTCTTCGTAGTCGTCATGGCGCGATGCCTGGCCGTAGCGCAGTTGCTGACGCTGCCAACGCGGATCTTCCCCGCGAAACCCCCCGTAACTGCTCTGGCCAGGGTCCGCGCTGCGGCTGTGCAGGTCCTCGGACGGGCCTGTTTCGCGCGTACCTGGATACTGGCCACCCTGTTCATACTCGGGGCCGCGGCGGTTGGGGCGGCCGCCACCGACCGGCTCGGCGGGCCGTTCGCCGTACGGACGACCGTAGGACGGCTCTTCGCCGCCCCACTGGCCGCTCTGCCGAGTCTGATGTTCGCGACGATAGCGATTCGCATCGTCGCGCTCGTCGCCCCCGTCGTCCTGCCGGCGATCGAAGTCGTCGGCGTAGTAGCGCTGCGGGGGCCGGTTCGAATATTGCATGGCTCGTCTCCTGCATGAATCACCGGTGGAACGCCGGAAAATCCGGGCCGCCGATGCATGAAGGGCTACGCAATCGGTGTGCCACGGCAGGGCCGCCCGGCCGGCATCGCGCGGGGCGGCACTTCTTACATGCCGCAGTAAGAAATCGAAGCCGACCGCGCTACGAAACCGCGCCGCCCGGCCGCGCCCCGGAACCCAGCATGGTGGACACCGTGGCCAGCAGTTCCCGCGGATCCACCGGCTTGGCCACGTGGATCTGAAACCCCGCCAGCAACGCCCTCAGACGGTCTTCAGGGCCGGTATGCCCCGACAGCGCAATGGCCGGCATCCGGGCCTCGAGCGGGGTACCCTGCTCGGCTTCCAGCGCGCGTATGCGCCCGATGACTTCATAGCCTTCCATGTCGCCCAACGAGATATCGCAGACCAGCACGTCGGGCCAGTTTCCGGCAGGCGTTCCCTGCAGCTCGGACAGCACCTCCGCCCCGCTGGCGTAGGTGCGCACTGATGCGCCGCGGTCGGCCAGGACTTCGGCCACCAGGCTGCGCGCATCCTCCTGGTCGTCGGCCACCATGATCGCCTTGCCCGCCAGGTCGATCCCGTCGACGTCCGCCGAGGCAGGCATTTCGTCCACGGCACGCAAGGGGAACTCCAATGAATAGGCCATGCCGTCGGCCGGCGCTTCCACCACGCGCAGCGTGCCGCCCAGCCGCTCGGCTTCCGCGCGCACTTGGGCCGGATCCAGGGCGGCCATGCTGCGCAGCACCTCGGGCTCGCTCGCCACGGGCGTCAGGGCCGCGGCGCGGTCGGGCGGCGGGCGGCCGTCCGCAATGGTCAGCCGGGTAAGCGGACCGTCGCGCTCCAGCCGCAGTTCGATGCGTCCACCGGGCGGCGTCACGGCCACCGCGTGTGCGTACAGGTCCCAGATCAACTGCTGCAGCGCGCTCGGGTCGCCGGTAATGCGCGCCGCCTCGCTGCCGATCCGGGTATACAGATTCACCCCCTTGGCATCGAGTAGCGGGCGGGCCGCATCGAGCACGGCCGCCACCAGCGTCACCAGGTTCACCGGCTGCCGGCTGATGCGCGTGGCCGCGGCCTCCAGGGCGTTCTGCTGACGCTGCAGATTCCACATCTGGGCATACATCCCCTGGCGCGCCAGCAGTTCATCATGGGTACCCTGCTCTACCACGCGGCCATGGTCCATTACCAGGATCAGATCGGAGTCCACGATGGTGGACAACCGATGCGCGATCACCAGGGTTGTGCGCCCTTTCGATATACGCGTCAGTTCGGCCTGTATGGCACGCTCGGTGCGCGTATCCAGCGCCGACGTGGCTTCATCGAACACCATGATGGGCGGATTCTTCAGCAAGGCGCGGGCAATGGCGATGCGTTGCCTTTCGCCTCCGGACAGCTTGACCCCGCGTTCGCCCACTTGCGTGTCGTAGCCGGCCGGTAGGCTGACAATGAAGTCGTCCACGCGTGCACCGCTCGCCGCTTCTATGACCACCTCGCGGCTTGCGTCCGGCTCGCTGTAGGCGATGTTGTAGGCGATGGTCTCATCGAACAACAAGGTATCCTGCGGCACAATACCCAGCACACGCCGCAGGCTACGCTGGTTCACGAAACGCAGGTCCTGCCCATCGATGAGTACACGGCCCGCATCCGGGTCATAGAACCGGAACAACAGCCTGGCCAGCGTCGACTTGCCCGACCCGCTGCCGCCCACCACCGCGACGGTGGCGCCGGCCGGAATGGTGAAGTCGACCTCCCATAGAATCTGCCTGCCCGGCTCGTACCCGAAGCTGACGTTTTCGAATCGGACGTTGCCCTCGCGTACCACCAGTGGCGGCAGCGTGCCGTCATCGCCGACTTCCGGCTGGATCTGCAACAGCATGCCCACGCGCTCGGCATTGATCAGCGCTTCCTTGGCCTGGCGGAATATCAGGCCCAGCGTATTCAGCGGCAGGCAGATCTGGATGATGTACGCGTTGACCAGCACCAGGTCGCCCACGCTCATGCGGAAGTCCACCACTTGTTCGCCGGCCAGCAGCATCACGGCAGCCACGCCGAACGCGATAATGCCGCTTTGCGCGACATGCAGCACAGACAGCGAGCGCTGGTTGACGATCCCCACGCCCACCCATTGCCGTAGCACGCTGCTCAGGCGGTTCGACTCCAGTGCTTCGTTGGCATAGAGCTTGACTGCTTCATAGTTCAGCAGGCTATCGACCATGCGGCCGCTGGCCTTGGAATCCAGATTGTTGATCTCGCGCTGGAACGGAGCCCGCCTCTCGGTCAATACCATCGTCACGACCGCGTACGCCACGAAGGTCACGGCAACGATGGCCGCGAACCACATGCTGTAGCCGGCCATCAGGATCACCAGCACCGAAACGATCTCGACCAGCGTGGGAAGCAGCGTGAACAGAGCCGTGCCCAGCAAGAAACCCACGCCCGCCGTCCCGCGTTCGACGTCGCGGGCCAGCACCCCTGTCTGGCGCGAACCATGGAAGCGCGCGCCCAGCCGCTGCAGGTGCTCGAACATGCGCACCTTGAAGTCGGCCACCGCGGCCTGCGTGACGCGCACGAACACCACATCACGCAGTTCGGTGAACAGACTGCCGGCAAACCGCAGCAAGGCGTAGCCCAGCAGCAGGAATACCGGTATGGTCAGCAGCGTGGCCGGCTCGCTGAGCGCATCGACGATGCGCTTGAGGACCGCCGGCACCGCTACCATCAGCAGCTTGGCGACAACCAGCAGTACCACCGCCACGGCGGTACGCCGGCGGTGCTTCCAGAGCGCCTCTAGAATGCTGCGGTTGACTTCCTGGCGCGCACGCGCTGCGCTGCTGTCTTCAGGCATAGGCTGGTTGGCGGTGAAGGCGCCATCACGCCCTCACCCGGTTCAGTTTTTTGCCATGGCCGGGTAGGCCGCGGTCAGCGGCGCCAGTGGTCGGACGCCAGGCACGCGCCTATCGCCACGCCCAGGATGATGGCCAGTCCGGCTGTCTTCCAGGCATGGTCGTGCACGTAGCCGTCGGTGGCCGCCGACGCCTGGCGGTAGCGTCCCACGGCGGTGCGTTCCCATGCATCCGCCTGCTCACGTGCCATATCCAGCTGACGCTTCAGGCGGTCGCGGGTGGACTCGATTTCCGTGCCACTGTACGAGGCAGTCGACCGCAACAGGTCCTCGACCCCGGAAACCAGTTCGCGCAAGCCGCCTTTCATACGGTCCCGGGCCTCGCTCGACTCAGGGTTGCGATGGTTGTGAAAATTCATGAATGACTCCTGGAAAACCGCCGGCCCGCGCCGGCGTGACTGTACGGCCATGGACGCAATTGCTGTGCCGCGGCATGCGGGCACCGCCTGGCGTCAACCCGCTTGGCGGCGGGCCTTGGCAATGGCCTTGAATGTGTGCGCGATCGCGCCGGCGAATGCTTCGTCGTACCAGGGATTTGCGCCGCTGACTCCCACTACGATGCCGTCCACGCAAACGCTGCCCCACACCGTCCCGTCGGCGGGCCGCAGCAGGTGCGGCCGTGTCTCGCAGACAGCGTGGCTGTCCATACCGGTGCGCCATGATATCGACGCCTTGGCGCGCGCATATGCCGCGTAATCGGCGTCCCAGGCGGCACGGTCCCCGACGCTTTCCTCGTAAAGAATCGCGTCCTCGAAGGCGTGGCCCATCGATGTGGCGGCCGGATCCATCACGACGATGTGCAGGAAGCCGCTTTCGCCTACCCGGGGGTCCTTCATTGCCACCGCGATCATGGGCATGACCATTGCAACCGCTCTGGCCGCCGCATCGCGACAGGCATAGGCCGCCCCGCCGTTGTCTGTATCGCCGCGCATCAGAGCTCCCGGGTGGCGCGGCGCCAGGCCGCCTCGAACGCATCGTCCTGCCAACGGTCGATGCCCGGCGTCTGCTGGGGATCCACCCCCGGCATGGGGTTTGGAATGCTGTCGGGGGGATAAGGCTTGCGGTCGGGTGTCCTGTCAGGTGCCTGGTCAGGCGCATCGTCGGGATGCCGTGGCGGATCGCGCACCGGCTCGCCCGGCTGCGTATGGCTGCGGCTGTTGGCCGTGGGCATAGGGTGTGGGGTGTATATCATGGCAAGACTCCTTCGATCGGCACTGCTCGAACGCATGCTGCGGGCGCGCGGGTCAACTAGCCCACCACTGCTTCAGCGTGGCACGCAGCGCGGCCCCGCCCGTGGCGCCTTCCTGT
>DASPIV010000416.1:0-3275 GCA_035628955.1 Bordetella sp. | reverse complement strand
GGCGCACCGAAGCCGGGCTGGGCTGGCGCGCGGTATCGGTCGCCCATGGGGATTCAACAGGAGCCATCAAATGACGCAAGCGAAACTCAAACTGGGCTTCATCGGCCTGGGTATCATGGGTACGCCCATGGCTGGCCGTTTGCTGGCCGCCGGCCACACGCTTTTTGCCCATACGCGCAGCACGGTGCCAGCGACGCTGGTCAAAGGTGGGGCCATGGTCTGCGCCCACGCCAGGGAAGTCGCCGAGCGGGCCGATATTATTTTCCTGATGGTGCCCGATACCCCCGATGTCGAGCAAGTACTGTTCGGCGAAAATGGCGTGGCCCAGGGCCTGTCCCGGGGCAAGATCGTGGTGGACTGCAGTTCCATCGATCCCATTGCTACCAAGGATTTCGCGGCCCGCGTCAACGCCCTGGGCGGCGACTATCTGGACGCCCCGGTTTCCGGTGGCGAAGTGGGGGCCCAGGCAGGCAGCCTGACCATCATGGTCGGTGGCGAGCCCTGGGTGTACGAGCGCGTCAAGCCGCTGTTCGAACTGATGGGAAAGAACGTGACCCTGGTCGGCGGCAATGGTGATGGCCAGACCACCAAGGTTGCCAACCAGATCATCGTTGCGTTGAATATCGCGGCGGTTGCCGAAGCGCTGGTGTTTGCCAGCAAGGCTGGCGCCGACCCAGCCAAGGTGCGCCAGGCGTTGATGGGTGGATTCGCTTCTTCGCGCATTCTGGAAGTCCATGGCGAACGCATGATCAAGCGTACTTTCGAGCCGGGCTTCCGGCTTCGGTTGCACCAGAAAGACCTGGGCCTGGCGCTTGCCGGTGCACGCAGCCTGGGCGTGGCATTGCCGCAAACTGCCGGGGTGGCACAGTTGATGAATGCCTGCCAGGCTCTGGACATCGCGCAGTTGGATCATTCGGCGCTGGTTCAGGCGGTCGAGCATGCCGCCAACCACAGCTTGGCCGGTGGCGCATAGCCTCGCGCCTTCGCGCTTGCCATGAAAAAGGCCGAGCTGGGGAACCCAGCTCGGCCTTTTCAGGGGCAACTGACAGAAACGGATCAGTCCCCGTACAGCTTCTGGCGCATTTCGCGCCGCTCTTGCGCTTCCAGCGACAGAGTGGCGGTGGGGCGTGCCAACAGACGGGGAACACCGATGGGTTCGCCGGTTTCTTCACACCAGCCGTACTCGCCGCTTTCGATGCGAGCAATGGACTGTTGCACTTTTTTCAGCAACTTGCGTTCGCGGTCGCGGGTGCGCAGCTCGAGCGCGTGCTCTTCTTCGATGGTGGCGCGGTCGGCGGGGTCGGGCACGAATTGCGTTTCACGCAGGTGCTCGGTGGTTTCGCCGGCATTGGCCAGGATGTCTTGTTCGAGTTGCTTGAGCCGTTCTTTGAAGAACGCCAATTGGCGGTCGTTCATATAGTCCGACTCGGGCATGGCCAGCAATTCTTGTTCGCTGGGCAGATCAATCGCCGTATCGTTCGCCGACTTGCTTGATTTTTTGGTTGCTGCCTTGGTAGCCATGAAAACACTCCACTATGAATCGATCCTGGCGCGACGCGCGCGTCGGGATTGCGGCGTCAGCCCGCCAGGCACTGCTCCAAGCCCCGGGTAAAAATTTCCTGGGGCAGCTTGCGTCCGATGAAAACCATCTTGGTGGAAGGCTTCTCGGCCGCGGTCCACGGCTTGCCGGGTTCGGCACCCATCATCATGTGCACACCCTGGAACAACATGCGGCGGTTGATGCCTTTCATGTACAGGATGCCTTTGTAGCGCATCAGGTCGGGACCATAGACCTGCACTACGCCGCCCAGGAATTCTTCCAGCCGCGCGGGATCGAACGGCTTGTTGGAGCGGAAGACGAAAGCGCCGATTTCGTCGTCGTGGTGGTGATGGTGGTGATGGTCGTGATGGCAATGCGCCCCGCATTCGCCTTCGTGATCATGATCGTGATCATGGTCATGGCCGTGATCATGGCCGTGGGCATGGCTGTGTGCCGCGTCGGGGTGTTCGTCGGCCAGGAAATCCGGGTCGATGTCGAGAATGGAATTCAGGTTGAAGCCGCTGATGTCGATGATGGACTTCAGGTCGACCTCGCCGAAGTTCACCGGCGTGATCGGGGCGCGCGGGTTCATGCGCACCAGGCGGGCGCGCAGCGCTTCGTAGTCGGCTTCGTTGACCAGGTCTTTCTTCGATACCAGGATGCGATCGGCAAAGCCGACCTGCTTCTGGGCTTCGGGCTGGGCGTCGAGCGTGGCCATGCCGTGCTTGGCATCGACCACCGTCACCACGGCGTCCAGGCGATAGTATTCGGCGATGTCGTCGTCCATGAAGAACGTCTGGCAGACCGGGCCGGGGTTGGCCATGCCGGTGGTTTCCAGGATGACGCGTTCGAACGTAAGTTCACCCGCCTGGCGTTTGGTACGCAACTCGGCCAGGGTACGCATGAGATCGCCACGCACGGTGCAGCACACGCAGCCGTTGCTGAGCTCGATGATCTCTTCCTGGCTGTCTTGCACCAGCAGATCGTTGTCGATGCTTTCCGGCCCGAACTCGTTTTCGATGACGGCGACGCGGCGGCCATGGAATTCGGTAAGAATGCGCTTTAGCAGGGTGGTCTTGCCCGCACCGAGAAAGCCGGTGAGGATGGTGACGGGAACCATTTTGTCCAAACTGCGCTGGGTATTCATGGCAAGGCGGCAAGCTGAATGCCTGGGGCGCACGGGGCGCCGCTCGGGCGTGGACTACGGGTGGCCACTGTTGCGGCCGGACGCAGGATTACAGCACAGTCGGGGCGGGGGGGCAAACCCCGGGCCAACCCCAGGCAGGTTTTCCGAAGTAGGCAGAAAAACGGCGCTGTAATCCGATAGATACGGTTATATGGGGATGGATCGCCGCTTATCAAGTATGCCACCCCGGCGTCCCGGATTCACCGGGTGCCTGACACTCTGGCAGAAGTCCGGCACCTGCAAACGCTTGCATCCAGACAGCCGCAAAGCTCTGCGGCCAAGCGGCGCCCTGGCTTAATGGGCGTGGCCGTGGTGGCGGTGGGCTGCGTCGGGGGCCTGCTGCTGGCACTGGGGGCACAGTGCGCGGATTTCGGTTTCATGGGTGGCCAGCGCGTAGCCGGTGCGGGCCACCCGTTCAGCCAGTTGCCGGCTCATGGCTGGATCGCTGACTTCGGCCACGGCGCCGCAGCCGGTGCACACCACCAGCAGGTCGTGCGGCGCGCCGGCCGCATCGTGACAGGCGGTCCAGGCATTGACGGCGTCGAGCCG
>DASPIV010000415.1:0-8509 GCA_035628955.1 Bordetella sp. | reverse complement strand
TGCAGTTCGCGGCCCAGCCGCGCGTCTTCTGCGGGGTCCGGGTGGCGCGGCGCCGTGCCCTTCATGGGGCGCACGGTCAGGCGCGCACCGTCGCGCCGCACGAACAGTTCTGGCGAAAACGACAGCACCCTGCGTACGCCGTCGTCGATGCAGGCGCCGTGGGCGACCGGATGGCGCGCGGCGATGCGCCGGTACAGCTGCTGCCAATCGCCTTGCATGCGCACGTCCAGCGGCTGGGTGTGATTCACCTGGTACAGATCGCCGGCCGCGATCAGCCCACGTATGTGTTCGACCTGGCGCAGGTAGTCGGCGCGCGCCAGGCGGGGCTGCACGGACAGGATGCGCGCCGCATCGGTGCCGGCATCCGGCGCCGGCCAGGGCGGCTCGATGGCCGCGCGGCCGTACACCAGCGCGGTCAGGCGCGGGGCGTCCGCATCGGGCCGCGCCGGGGCCGCCATGCCGCCCGGCGGAGCCAGGGTGGTCTCGGGAGCCAGCCATTCGCCCAGTTCGTAATCCAGCAGCAGGGCGATCCAGTGGCCGGCGCGGCGGGCCGCCTCGATCGCGTCCAGCGCGGCCGGCAGCTGGTGGGACTGGCGCGCCTCGATGTGTTGTAGCGGGTCGTGCAGGCACAGAGCCTGCCCGGCCAGCCGATCTTCAAAGCGGCATTGCATGGCGGTCTATCGTTGCTGTGCCAGGAACTCCGCCAGTACGCGCCCGGTGTGCGATTTGTCGCGCAGTTCCATGACCTGTTCGGGCGGACCCTCGGCCACCAGCTTGCCGCCGCCGGTGCCGCCTTCGGGGCCCAGGTCCAGTAGCCAGTCGGCCTCGGCGATCACGTCCAGGTTGTGCTCGATCACCACCACCGTGTTGCCCGCCGCTACCAGCCGGTGCAGCACGTGGATCAACTTTTCCACGTCGGCCATCGACAGGCCCACCGTGGGCTCGTCCAGCACGTACAAGGTATGCGGAATGCGCGAGGCGCGTCCGGTGGTGATCAGGCCTTCGGTCAGGCGCGCCTTGGACAGCTCGGTCACCAGCTTGATGCGCTGGGCCTCGCCGCCGGACAGGGTGGGCGAAGGCTGGCCCAGTGTCAGGTAGCCCAGGCCGACGTCCTGCATCAGTTGCAGCGGGCGGTGGATCTTGGGGTGCGCCGTGAAGTATTCCAGCGCATCATCCACTTCCATGCTGAGCACTTCGCCGGCGTTCTTGCCGCGCATCTGTACCGACAGCGTATCGCTGTTGAAGCGTGCGCCGTGGCAGGCATCGCATGGCACCTTCACATCGGGCAGGAAGCTCATCTCGATGGTGCGCATGCCCTGGCCTTCGCAGATGGGGCAGCGGCCATCGCCGGTGTTGAACGAAAAGCGCGCCGCGCTCCAGCCGCGCATGCGCGCTTCGCGCGTGTCGGCGAACTGCCTGCGCACGTCGTCCCAGAAACCGATGTAGGTGGCCGGACACGAACGCGGCGTCTTGCCGATAGGCGTCTGGTCGACTTCCAGCACACGGTCGATGGCCTGCCAGCCGGTGATCTGCTCGCAGCCGTTCCAGCGCGGCGCCTTGCCTTGCGACACCGCTTGCAGCAGATTGTCGAGCAGCACCTCGCGCGCCAGCGTGGATTTTCCCGAGCCGGAAACGCCCGTCACCACGCTCAAGCGTCCCACGGGAATGCGCGCGTCGACGTGGCGCAGATTGTGCAGCCGCGCGCCGTGGATCTGGATCATGGGCGTGTCGTCCGGCACCGGACGGCGTCCTTGCAGCGGATGCGCAAGCGGCTTGGCCAGGTAGCGGCCGGTGACCGATTCCGGGGTGTCGATCAGGTCTTGCGCGGTGCCCTGGGCCACCACGCGTCCACCGCGCACGCCCGCGCCTGGGCCGATATCGATAATGTGCGACGCACGCCGGATGGTGTCGTCATCGTGTTCGACCACCACCAGGGTGTTGCCGTTGCCTTCCAGGCGGGCCAGCGCATCCAGCAGGATGCGGTTGTCGCGCGGGTGCAGGCCGATAGTGGGTTCGTCCAGTACGTAGCACACACCCTGCAGGTTCGAGCCCAGCTGCGCGGCCAGGCGGATGCGCTGTGCCTCGCCGCCCGACAGGGTGGGGGCGGCGCGGTCCAGGGCCAGGTAGTCCAGCCCCACTTCCTTCATGAAGTTCAGGCGGCCGCGGATTTCGGTCAGGATATCGCGCGCGATTTCACCTTCGCGCCCGCGCGCCACCAGCCCGGTAAAGAAGGTGTGGGCCTCGGACACCGGCATGGCCGCCAGTTCGGCGATCGAACGGTCGCGCCAGCGCACGGCGCGCGCCACGCGGTTCAGGCGTTGCCCGTCGCATACGGTACACGTGCCGGCCTCGCCTTCGTAGCCCGCGTTCCAGGCGTTTTCTTCTCCGGTTTGCTCGGCGTCGAAATCGGGCAGTTGCAGGCCGGTGCCGAAGCAGCCCGTGCACCAGCCATGCTTCGAGTTGTACGAGAACAAGCGAGGATCGGGTTCGGGAAAGCTGGTGCCGCACGACGGGCACGCGCGCTTGACCGAGAAGTGCTGTTGCTGCAGTTCGCTGTCCAGCGCTTCGTGCAGCTTGTCGACCGGCCACACCATGCTCAATACGCCCTGGCCATGTTCCAGCGCGCTTCTTACGGCCTGGCGCAGGGCCGCTTCGTTGTCGGGGCCCACCACCAGGTCGGCCACCGGCAATTCGATCGTGTGTTCTTTATAGCGGTCCAGGCGCGGCCACGGGCTGACGGGAATGAACGTGCCGTCGACCCGCAGATGGCTATGGCCCTTGGCGCCGGCCCACTTGGCCAGGTCTGTGTAGTAGCCCTTGCGCGCCGTAACCAGCGGCGCCAGCAGGCCGATGTGCCGGCCCTTGTGCTCGCGCAGCAGGCGCGCCACGATCTGGTCGGCATTCTGCGGTTCTACCGCCACCTGGCAGTCGGGGCAATATTGCGTGCCCAGCTTGACGTACAGCAGCCGCAGAAAGTGGTGGATTTCCGTCATGGTGGCCACGGTCGACTTGCGGCCGCCGCGGCTGGTGCGCTGTTCGATGGCCACCGTGGGCGGTATGCCGAAGATGGCATCCACGTCCGGCTTGCCGGCCGGCTGCACAATGGCGCGCGCATAGGCGTTCAGCGATTCCAGGTAGCGGCGCTGCCCTTCGTTGAACAGAATGTCGAACGCCAGCGTCGACTTGCCCGACCCGGACACCCCCGTAATCACCGTGAACTTGTCGTGCGGGATCTCGACGTTGACGTTCTTCAGGTTGTGTTCGCGCGCGTTGCGGATCTCGATGGCGCGCGATTCGCGCCGGCGGCGCATCACCGATTGCAGCGGCGTGCCCGTGTCGCCGCCGTAGGCGGCCACCGGTTCGGCCAGTACCGCCGTCAGGCCGGCCTGTTCGGCGATTTGCGCATCGGCATCGCTATCCACCGCCACATCGCCCGGCAGCACGCTGACGGCATAGTCGCGCAGCGCGGCGCCGGTATGCGAGCGCGGGTTGTCCATCAAGTCTTGCGGCGTGCCCACCCCCACGACCAGGCCGCCGGCATCGCCGCCTTCGGGGCCCAGGTCGATCAACCAGTCGGCCGCGCGGATCACGTCAAGGTTGTGCTCGATCACCAGCAGTGTATGGCCCGCCGCCAGCAGCTTGCGGAAGGCACGCATCAGGCGCGCTACGTCATCGAAGTGCAGTCCGGTGGTGGGTTCGTCGAACAGGAACAGGCTGCCTTTCTTGGCCACCTTGGCGGTCGAGATGCCGCTGCGCGCCGCTTCGGCCAGGTGGCCGGCCAGTTTCAGGCGCTGTGCTTCGCCGCCCGACAGGGTCGGTACCGGCTGGCCCAGCCGCACATATTCCAGGCCTACGTCGGCCAGCGGCGCCAGGCCGGTCTGCACATCGCGCAGCCCCTTGAAGAAGTCCAGCGCCTCGCTGACGGTCATGGCCAGCACCTGGTCGATCGAGGCGCTCTTGCCCAGGTGCTCGACGCGCACTTCCAGCACTTCGGGCCGGAAGCGCCGTCCGTCGCAATCGGGGCAGCGCAGGTACACGTCGGACAGGAACTGCATTTCCACGTGCTCGAAACCGGTACCGCCGCAGGTGGGGCAGCGTCCGTCGCCGCTGTTGAAACTGAAGGTGCCGGCGGTATAGCCGCGTTCCTTCGCCACCGGCGCCTGGGCGTACAGCTTGCGGATCGCATCGAAGGCGCCCACGTAGCTGGCCGGGTTCGAGCGCGCCGTCTTGCCGATGGGCGTCTGGTCCACCATGACGACGTCGGCGATTTGCTCGGCGCCCAGCAGGCGGTCGAACGCGCCGGGCGACTCGGACGGCTTGCCCTGGTACTTGAGCAGGGCGGGGTACAGCACATCTTGCACCAAGGTCGATTTGCCCGACCCCGACACGCCGGTCACGCAGACCAGGCGGCCCAGCGGCAATTCGACCGAGACGTTGCGCAGGTTATGCGCGGTGGCGCCTTCCAGCACCAGCCGCGGCGTATTGGCCGCCACCGCCATGGGGCGGGGCGCTTCGACGCGCTGCCGTCCGCCCAGATAGTCGCCGGTGAGCGTGGGCGAGGCGCGCAGTTGCGCCGGCGTACCGTCGAACACGATGTGCCCGCCGCGCTCGCCCGGGCCCGGGCCGATGTCGATGATGCGGTCGGCGGCCACCATGACTTGCGGGTCGTGTTCCACCACCACCAGCGTATTGCCGGCGTTGCGCAGCCGGTGCATGACTTCCACCACGCGATGCATGTCGCGCGGATGCAGGCCGATGGATGGCTCGTCCAGCACGAACAGCGTGTTCACCAGCGAAGTGCCCAGCGCCGTGGTCAGGTTGATGCGCTGCACTTCGCCGCCGGACAGCGTGCGGCTCTGGCGGTCGAGCGTCAGGTAGCCCAGGCCCACATCGCACAGGAATTTCAAGCGGGCGCGCACTTCAGTCAGCAGCAGGTCGGTGGCGGCGTCGAGCGCGCCGCTGAACGACAGCGTGTCGAAGAAGCTGCGCACGCGCTCGATGGGCAGCAGCATCACGTCGTGGATCGACAGGCCGTCTAGGGCATTGAGCTGCTCGAGGCTCCAGGCCGCGCCGGCCGGCATGAAGCGCTTGTAGCGTTCGTCGCCGGGCGGCAGCACGCGGTCGGCTTCCGCTTTGCTGCCCAGGCGCCACAGCAGCGCATCGGGCTTGAGCCGCGCGCCATGGCAGGTGGGGCAGGGGGTATAGCTGCGGTACTTGGACAGCAGTACGCGCACGTGCATTTTGTAGGCACGGCTTTCCAGCCACGCGAAGAAGCGGTGCACGCCGTACCACTGGGTTTTCCAGGCGTTGTTGCCGCCTTTCCAATCGGGGTCGCCATGCAGCACCCAGTGGCGCTGCGCGTCGCTCATGGCTTTCCAGGGTACCGACAGGGGTATGCCGGCCCGCGGCGCGTACTTGGCCATATCGTCCTGGCATTCTTTGAACGAAGGCGTCTGCCAGGGTTTGATGGCACCCTCGCGCAGGGTCTTGTTCTCGTCGGGAATGACCAGGCCGTAGTCGATGCCGATCACTCGGCCGAAGCCGCGGCATGCTTCGCAGGCGCCCAGCGGCGAATTGAATGAAAAACTACTGGGCAGCGGATCGGTGTATTCGATGTCGCAATCGGCGCAGTGCAGCCGGTCGCTGTATTTCCAGACTTGCGCGTCGGCGCCGTCGTCGTCCAGCGCATGTACCGCCATATGCCCGCCACCCATGCGCAGCGCGGTATCCAGCGCTTCCATCAGGCGCTCGCGCTCGGTGCTGGAATGGCGGAAACGGTCTTGCACCACGTGCAGGATGCGGCGCTCGCCTTCGCCGGCGGCGGCCTTGGTCTTGGCCTTGCCCTTGCGCGCGCCCTTGCCGCCGGCGGCCGGCGTGCGCGCGCGGCCGGTCTCTTCATGGTGCACGCGCGTGTAGCCCTGCTGTTCCAGAAAGCCGCGCACTTCTTCTTCGGTGAAGTTGGCGGGGACCGCGATGGGAAAGGTCACCACCAGGCGCGGATCGCCGGCCGCCGGCGCGCGCAGCGCCAGCGAGGCGGAGATGGAGTCGGGCGTGTCGCGCCGCACTTCCTTGCCGCAGCCACGGCAATACAGCTTGGCGCCGCGCGCGAACAGCAGCTTCAGGTGGTCGTTCAGTTCGGTCATGGTGCCAACCGTGCTGCGCGAACTGCGGACCGGGTTGGTCTGGTCGATGGCGATGGCCGGCAGAATGCCTTCGATACGATCGACCTGAGGCTTGTCCATGCGGTCCAGGAACTGGCGCGCGTAGGGCGAGAATGTTTCGACGTAGCGGCGCTGGCCTTCGGCATACAGCGTATCGAATGCCAACGAGCTCTTGCCCGACCCCGATACGCCGGTAAAGACCACCAGCTCGCCCGTGGCGAGTGTCAGATCCAGGTTTTTCAGGTTGTTCTGGCGTGCGCCGACGATGCGGATGTGGGAACTCATGGCGGTAGGGGTCGTAGCGATGGAAGGGATAACCCGAGGCGACAGGATATCGCTGAAAATATCTGTATATATAAACAGTATCTCAGATTACCGGGCCGTCCGGGTAGTGCCCCCGTTTTTTTGCGCCTGCACCGCCATGGGCGAGGCGTGGATAATGCACAGAAAGGCCGGCATGGCCGTACCGCCGGTCCAGTATTCCTGAATCCTATTGCGAGATCTCCATGAGCCCCCCATCCGCTTCCGCCACGATGTCCCGCCTGCTTGCCGACCGCGTCGTACCGGTGCTGCGCTATGCCGATACCGCCACGGCGGGCTATGCCGCCGAAGTCGCGGTGCAGGCCGGGTGCGCCACGCTGGAACTGACCTGGACCATTCCCGGCGTCACCGATTTGGTGCGCGCGCTGCGCGACAAGCATGGCGATGCGCTCATCCTGGGCGTGGGTACCGTGCTGGACGAAGCCCAGGCGCGCGAGGCCCTGGTGGCCGGCGCCGATTTCCTGGTGGCGCCCGGCCTGGTGCCCGGTATTGCCGAGATGGCGCATGCCGCCGGCGCGCTGTGCATGCTGGGGGCCTTCACGCCCAGCGAAGTGCTGGCCGCGCGCAGTGCCGGAGCGGACATCGTGAAGATCTTCCCGGCCGACACGGGTGGCCCGCGCCACCTGGCGGCGCTCAAGTCGGTGTTTCCCGATACGGTGTTGTGCCCCACTGGCGGCGTCACACGGCAGAATATGGCGGAATACTTCGCCGCGGGGGCCGGCCTGGTAGGGATAGGCAGTAATCTCTACGACAAGGCGGCCTTCGCGGCCCGCGATACGGGCGCGCTGGTGCGCCAGATCATCCAGACCCGCGAGGCCGCCCATGGCTGATTTCGACATTGTTGGCCTGGGCGAGCCGCTGATCGAGTTCAACCAGACCGAAGCCGGCCAGCGCCAGTATCTGCAAGGTTTTGGCGGCGACACGTCGAATGCCGTGATCGCCGCCGCGCGGCAGGGCGCGCGCTGCGCCTACCTGACCCGCGTGGGCAGCGATGCGTTCGGTACACAGGTGCTGCAATTGCTGCGCGACGAGCAGGTCGATACGGCAGGCGTGCGCGTCGATTCCGATGCCCATACCGGCGTGTATTTCGTGCAGCATGGCCCCGATGGCCATGTGTTCAGCTACTTGCGCCGTGATTCCGCCGCCAGCCGCATGCAGCCATCCGACCTGGACACCGGCATGCTGGAACGCAGCCGCTACCTGCATGTCTCGGGCATCAGCCTGGCCATCAGCGCCAGCGCCTGCGATACGGTGTTTGCCGCCATGGCGTGCAGCCGCCAGGCCGGCGGCCAGGTCAGCCTGGATTCCAACCTGCGGCTACGCCTGTGGCCGGTGGCGCGGGCGCGCGCCATCCTGCGCGAGGCCCTGGCCATGGCCGACCTGTTCCTGCCCAGCATGGACGACCTGCGCCACCTGACCGGCCATGCCGATCCGGAGCGCACCCTGGACTGGATCCGCGCCGCCGGCGCGCCGGGCGTGGTGGTGCTGAAGCTGGGCAAAGACGGGGCGATGGTCGACGATGGCCGCACGCGCACACCCGTACCCGGCCTGACGGTGCGGGCCGTCGACGCCACGGGCGCGGGCGATTGCTTTGCAGGCAGCCTGTTGGCGCGGCGCTGTGCCGGCGACGACTGGCTGCCGGCCGTACGTTACGCCAATGCGGCAGCGGCGCTGTCCACGATGGGCTATGGCGCGGTCGGGCCGCTGCCGCGCCCGGACGCCGTACGCAAGCTGCTGGCGGACACGGAGGCGGCGGCCGGCTAGCAGCGGTTTGGTGGCCGGGGTTGTTTCAGGCTAGAATGCCGAGTTATCCCAATTTTTGCCGCCAGCCTGTGGCACCCGATATGCGCCTTTGCATGCCGGACACGTCGGGTGCGGGCGGGTTAGTGGGTTAGTGGGTTAGTTTTAGGCACCATAGAACCTTACCGGAGAACCATCATGGCTGAGCGCAAACGCGTGCGTCGCAATACCCTGGAACGCCGTTGCCTGGGCAAGGCTTTCAAGCGCTTGTTCGTCAAATCGCCCAA
>DASPIV010000414.1:0-3954 GCA_035628955.1 Bordetella sp. | reverse complement strand
TACCTCGTACCTGCTGGCGGTTGCGGTGTTCGTGCCGGTGAGCGGCTGGGCGGCCGACCGCTACGGCGCGCGGCGCGTGTTCATGGCCGCCATTGCCCTGTTCACGCTCAGTTCGGTGGCCTGTGCGCTGTCCCAGAACCTGGCCCAACTGGTCGTGGCCCGCGTGGTGCAGGGCATGGCCGGCGCCATGATGGTGCCGGTGGGGCGCATCATCCTGTTGCGCGTGGTGCCCAAGCAAGACCTGCTCAAGGCCATGTCGTTCCTGTCCATCCCGGCCCTGCTCGGGCCGGTGATCGGCCCCCCGCTAGGAGGCTTCATGGTCACGTACATGTCGTGGCACTGGATATTCCTGATCAATATCCCCATAGGCATCATGGGTATTGCGCTGGTACGGCACTACGTGCCCGAAATCCGCGAAGCCTCAACCCCACGGCTGGACTGGCTGGGCTTTCTGCTTAGCGCCGTGTGCCTGGCCACGCTAGTCAGCGCCTTCGAGGCCCTGGGGCACAGCCTGATTCCGCCGGTTGCCGTCGCCGGCCTGGCCGCGGTGGGCCTGCTGTGCGGGGTGCTGTACGTGCAGCATGCCAAGCGGGCCGAACACCCCATCCTGGACCTGACCCTGCTGCGCGAGCCCACCTTCGCCATTTCGGTACTGGGCGGCAACCTGTGCCGCTTCGCGGTGGGCGCCATGCCGTTCCTGCTGGCCGTGCAACTGCAGGTGGGCTTCGGCTTGTCGCCCTTTTCGGCCGGCATGATCACCTTTGCCAGCGCCGCTGGCGCGCTGTTGATGAAGTTCGTGGCCACGCCCATCGTGCAGCGCTTCGGGTTCCGGCGCGTGCTGACTGTCAATGCCATTCTTACCGGCCTGTTCATCGTGGCCTGCGCGGCCTTCACACCGGCCACGCCGGTGTGGCTGCTGATCGCTATCCTGCTGGCGGGGGGGTTCTTCCGTTCGCTGCAGTTCACGGGCCTGAATGCGCTAACCTACGCCGACATGCCGCCCGAGCGGATGAGCCGCGCCAGCAGTTTCGCGGCCATGGCCCAGCAGTTGGGCATCAGCCTGGGCGTGGGGGTGGCCGCGGTCACGCTCAATATCAGCATGGCCGTGCGCGGCGCACAGCACATCGCCATCGGCGACGTGATGGTCGCTTTCCTGGTCATCGGCGCGTTGTGCGCGGTATCGACGCTTTCATTCCGGCGTCTGGCGCCAACCGCCGGGGCCCAACTGCAAGGGTAGGCAGGTACACCGTGACGAAATCGTTCATCCTGGCGCTCGACCAGGGCACCACCAGTTCGCGCGCCATCGTGTTCGACCGGCAGGGCCACGCACGTGGCGTGGGCCAGCGTGAATTCCGCCAGTACTATCCGCAGCCGGGCTGGGTCGAGCACGACGCCAATGAAATCTGGCAAAGCCAGCTCAGCGTGGCCCGCGAGGCGCTGCGCAATGCCGGGGCCAGCGCGGCCGACGTGGCCGCCATCGGCATCACCAACCAGCGCGAAACCACCCTGATCTGGGACCGCGCCAGCGGCCGGCCGCTGGCCCGCGCCC
The DNA here is from genome assembly GCA_035628955.1 of Bordetella sp. Lineage (GTDB taxonomy): Bacteria > Pseudomonadota > Gammaproteobacteria > Burkholderiales > Burkholderiaceae_B > Bordetella_A. The sequence continues at coordinate 2,405 of DASPIV010000414.1, read as the reverse complement.
TGGTCTGGCAAGACCGCCGCACCGCGCCGCTGTGCGACAAGTTGCGCGAACAAGGCCATGACCGCTTGCTGCAGGCGCGTACCGGCCTGGTGCTGGATGCGTATTTTTCGGGCACCAAGCTGGCCTGGATGCTGGATAACGTACCCGGCGCGCGCCAGGCCGCGCAACGCGGCGAACTGGCTTTCGGCACGGTCGATACCTGGCTGGTCTGGCAACTGACCGGTGGACAGGTGCACAGCACCGATCCCAGCAATGCCTCGCGCACGCTGCTCTACGACATTCATGCGCACGACTGGAACGACGAGATCCTGGCATTGCTGGATATTCCGCGCAGCGTGCTGCCGTCGGTGGCGCCCAGCAGCGCCGAAATCGGCCGCGCCCTGCCCGAATGGTTCGGCGGGCCGATCTCCATTGCCGGCATCGCGGGCGACCAGCAGGCCGCCACCTTCGGCCAGGCCTGCTTCAAGCCGGGCATGGCCAAGAACACCTACGGCACGGGCTGCTTCATGCTGATGAACGTGGGCGACGCGCCGGTGCAATCGCGCAACAACCTGCTGTCCACCATAGGCTGGGGCCTGCCGGCGCAAGGCGCGGGCCCGGCCGGGCGGCTGACCTACATGCTGGAAGGCGGCGTGTTCATGGCGGGCGCCGCGGTGCAATGGCTGCGCGACGGACTGGGCATCATCCAGCGCTCCGACCAGGTCGAGGCGCTGGCCGCCAGCGTACCGGACACCGACGATGTGTTCCTGGTGCCCGCCTTCGCGGGCCTGGGCGCCCCCGACTGGGACCCCTATGCGCGCGGCACCCTGGTGGGGCTGACGCGGGGCACTACCCGGGCGCACGTGGCACGAGCCACCCTGGAAGCCATCGCGCTGCAAAGCGCCGAATTGCTGACCTGCATGAATGCCGACAGCAGCATCGACCTGTCGGAACTGCGTGTGGATGGCGGCGCGGCACGCAACGACCTGCTGATGCAGATGCAGGCCGACCTGCTGGGCGTGCCCGTGGTGCGGCCGCGCATTTCGGAATCCACCGCGCGCGGCGCCGCTGGCCTGGCAGGGCTGGCCGTGGGGTTCTGGTCCGGCCTGGACGAATTTGCCGGCCAATGGGAAGCCGAACGGCGTTTCGAGCCCGCCTGGAACGCCGACCGCCGCACCGCCCGGCTAGCCCGCTGGCGGGAAGCGGTCGAGCATGCCAAAGGATGGGCGCGCAGCCACATCGGGGCTCATACCACTGAGTCGCGGGCCAGGTCGTAGAGGTCGGGATCGCGTTCGAGCAGCAGGTCTTCAAAAGCGTCGGGGCCGTGTTCTTCCAGATAGGCGCGCTCGGCGTCGCTGATGGGAAACCCCTGCAGCCAGTTGACAATCTGGCCATCGAGCTCCAGCCGGCGGAACTCGCCGTCCTGCCATGAAAACGGCACCGACAGATACAGGTGCGGCACCTGGGTTTCGTAGTATTCGCCCACGCAGCCCGGCAATACGCTGCCCGGCATGACGGCATGGCCGCCGCGCATCAGGCCGAACGCGGCCGTGCTCAGGATATTGCCCCACAAGTCCTGCTCTTGCGGCGCCTCGGCGCACAATTCGACCCGGGTGGCCAGGGGCTCGCCGTCGTCGTGCCGCAGCCGGGTCTCGAACAAACCCACGGTGGAATACGAAACCAGCCCGTCGTCGGGGCTGTCGTCCACTGCCAGGATGTCGATGGACAGGTCGATCTCGTCGTGCTCATAGGCATGCACCACCGGTGTGCCGTCGAAGATGGCCAGCGCGTGGCGCGCAACGGCCTTGCGCTGCAGCGAGACGGGAGAAGAAGAATCAGAAGCCAAAATAGTCGTCCGTTTTCAGTTCGCCCTGGTGGCTGCGGTTGGATCTGGGCAGCTCAGGCCGGTAGTGGGAAGGCTCATTGTATTCATCGAGAAACTGCTTGCGGTCGATATTTCGCTCCGCGGCGCTCTTGACGTGCTTGCGGTGCTCGTACCCGGGCTTGTGCCCCATGTCCCAGGGATCGTCTTTCTTCATCACCTTCTTGGACACGGGGTCGCGCACCTTGCCGTCCTTGCCGCGGGCGGCATCCCAGGCCTTGTCGCGCACCCCTTTGCGGAATTTGCCGCGCTTATAGCGCGGATCGGGCTTGCGCGACGAACCACCCTTGCCGGGCTTGGCGGGCCGCGACGGCGTAGCGGAACGGCCGGTGGTCGGGCGGGTCTTCGCCCCGGCACGGCCCGCGCCGCCGGAACCGCCGCCGCCACCGCCGCCCCTGCCCCCCGAGCCGCCGCCAGAACCGCCGCCGCCTCGTCCGCCGCCTCCGCCACGGCCGGCCTTGGCACCTTTGGCGCCGCGCGCCGCGCGGCCGGCTCCGCCGCCCCCACCCAGCAACACCACGCGCAACTGGCCGGGCAGCACGCG